>CAZMIT010000001.1:0-56582 GCA_964566495.1 uncultured bacterium
AGATTTATAGACTTTATCAGGCAATAATTTCCTCGTCTCCTCCGCGGGCCACCACTACCTCGCCTTCTTCTTCCAGCCGGCGGATAACATTAACAATCTGTTGTTGAGCCTCTTCAACGTCGCGCACCCGCACGGGCCCCATGTATTCCAGCTCTTCTTTTATCATACCGGCAGCACGTTTACTCATGTTGTCAAATATTTTCTGTTTGACGTTCTGATCGACCGCCTTTAAAGCGAGGGCCAGTTCGTCCTGGTCAACTTCACGCAAAACACGCTGGACGGAGGAGTCGTCAAGCTGGGTTATATCTTCGAAGACAAACAGCTTTCGTCGAATTTCTTCCGCAAGCTCAGGGTCTTCGTCCTCCAATTTTTCAAGTATACTTTTTTCGGTGGAACGGTCGGCATCGTTAAGCATCTGAACTATAGCCTCGATCCCCCCGGTAGAGGCGTATTCCTCGTTAACCAGGGAGGATAGTTTACGTTCCAGAACTCGCTCAACCTCACGAATCATCTCCGGAGAGGTCCGGTCCATGAGAGCAATTCGTTTGGAAACATCAGCCTGCAAATCCTGAGGAAGTTCCTGGACTATTTCAGAAGCGGTCTCGCTGTCAAGGTAGGCAAGCACGAGGGCAATGGTCTGCGGGTGTTCCCCCTGGATAAAATTCAGTATATGATCCGGATCAGCGTTACGGATAAATTCAAAGGGACGAACTTCGTGAGCCGAGGTAAGACGGTCAAGAATGTCGCTTGCCTTATCTTCACCAAGAGCTTTGTTAAGAATGTTTTTAGCAGCATCCATCCCCCCCTGGCTAATGTATTCCTGGGCGCGCAGCATCTCACTATATTCTTCCAGAACAGACTGACGTACCTCCGGCTCGACGGTATCCAGACGCGCAATTTCAAGACTTATTTTTTCTACTTCCTGGTCACTGAGGTGTTTAAAAATTTCAGCCGATGCCTCCGAGCCCAGACTAACAAGCAGTATCGCAGTCTTGCGCAGACCACTCATTGACTCTGTATTAGCCGCCATATATGATCCTCCTAATCAAAATCCGGTCCCAACAATGCCGTCCTGAACAGATAATAGTCCCTGTTAATAATATCCCAAAATACGACGTAATTTTCAAGTCAACTACATCTCTTCAGCAAACCAGCTGCGCAGCACCTGGGCGGCAGTTTCAGGATTGTCATCTACTGTTTCCTTAACCTGTTGAGCCATCTGTTCTTTTTCTTGTTGTTCAACCGAGACTTCAGCCATGAGATCACGCGCCGGCAGTTCGGGTTCCTCCTCGGGAGGCGCGGCCATTTCTTCCTCAGTCATTTGTTTTCGCCGCCGCTGCCAGAGCAACAGCAGCCCGGAGATAAAAAATGTTATTCCGAGAGCGATAGCGGCAAAATAAATCACGCGACGACGGAAAGCCTCCTGACGCTCTTCTTCCAGCTGACGACGCATTTCATCCTCACGATCAAAACGCAAGTAGGAGACTTCTATCTGATCGCCGCGCTCCTCGTCATAACCAATCGCCGCTCGAGCCATACTTTGAATCGTTTCAATTTCCTCATCGGACGGCTCTTCATACTCCTGCACTATTTCTCCTGTCTCTTCGTCAACTTCTGTACTGTAGCGACCGTCAACACTTACAAGTGCCGACATCCGGGTGACCGCCGGGTCTTTCACAATCCGTTCCAGATTTTCATCGGCGTAATACTCAACCATACGTCGGTCTTCATCGTATCGGGTAAGATAATCGTCTTCCATCTCGTAACCGGGTATATTGGATTCGGTCCCCGCCGGTCCACCGGGCTGTAAATCTCGCCCCTCCAACTCTCGACTTTCTTCCTGTTCCCGTCTGCGTAGCTGTTCAAAAGCTCCCTCGGGCATTCGATATTCCTTTATCTGCCGTTCAATTTCATCAAAATCCATGTCTACCGTTACCGCAACTGCCATCCGGTCACGGGTTAGCACCCGTCCGAGCGAGGACTGTAGTTTCCTCTCCAGCCGGTTCTCTATCTGACGCTTGACTTCCAGCTGCTGGGCCTGTTTCGTCGCTTCAGTATCCTCCGCATCAAAATCAGTTAAAACCCGGTTGTGCTGGTCCATAATCGTGACGTTATTTCGATCCAACCCCACAACTCCGTAAGAGACAAGGTTAACAATCCCGTCAACCGTGGCGTCTTCAATATCAGTATAGGGGGCAAGCCGAAGCTGAACGGAAGCAGTAACCGGTTCCTCATCCTCTTTAAATAGAGCTTCCTCCTGGGGAAGAGCTATATTGACCGTAGCGTCTCGAATGTCGGGGTTAGAAACAATTGAACGTTCCAGACTGCCCTGCAGTGCCCGTTTATAGCGCATCTGACGTTCAAAGTTGGTTATCCCGATACCACCCTTTTCAAATATCTCAAAACCAACAGCGGTTTCAGGAAGCACATCGGCCTCGGCCAGTTCCAGGCGAAGCTCATCTACACGGGCCAGGGGAACTTTTACTACCTCCCGGTCGACCCGGTGGGGAACTCCCATATCTTCAAGTTGTGCTGCTATCTGGGCGGCTTCCTGGGGGGCGAGATCACGGTTATAGAGTGGAACCCACTGGGGCTGAAAGGACCAGTACATGAGCACTGCCACAATAGCAACTGTTATTGAGACTATAACGATCAGTACTATTTGATTTTTTTGCGAAAGTCCAGCCCAAAAATCCGTTAACTTTTCCCAAATTTGTTCCAAGATAGGCGGCATAACGATTCCCACTCCCATTCAAAATGTTAAGCTATCCAGTATTTATCAAGTTAAAAAAGTCTGTAAAGCCTTCACAGTGCAAAACACTTTCCGATTATTAAATTGTATTTGTGGGGCGCTAAACATGCACCTTGAATTTACAGATCAGCTAAGCCTTAAAAAGAACAAGACCAAAAATTTACTGCATCTGGGATAAGCGCTGGTAGGCATCCAGCAACTTCTGTCGCACCAGAGCAACGAGACGTATCGACATCTGAGCCTTCTGCTGGGCCACGGTTACATCATGAACATTATCAATTTCACCAGCGGCAAAAAGACGCATTTTTTCCTGCGCTTCTTCCTGTTTTCCTTCTACTTCGTTCAGTTTTTCTCCCAGAAAAGAAGTAAAATCCTCGGTAAGTTCTTTTGTGGTTGAGGTGGAGGGCTCCTCTGGGTCAGACAAAAGTGACATCTGACTCTGAGGGTTAATCGAGGTTATGTCGCTTGCTTCCTGCAATTTGCTTCCCTCCCATTCCATTCACTTAACTTCCATTCAGATCATAAATCTAAATTCCCCTGATCGATTGCGCTAAATGTAAGTATAAAGGGAAAAGAAAAAAATTGCAAAGATTTTTTTAATGAGCTATCTGTAAGGCTCTATTAAACATTTGTTTTGCTGATTCAACAGCGGTAGTATTTGCCTGGAAAGCGCGACTGGCCGTAATCATATCAACCATCTCCTTGACCGGTTCGACGTTCGGCTTCTCCACATAACCATCCTCCCCGGCATCGGGGTGGCTGGGGTCATGTACCCGTTTTGGCTCTCCTTCAGCTTCCGTTATTTCTGTAGCCCTGACACCACGTCCGCTATCCCGGGCGCTTAAACCCTGGCGGGGCAAAGAGATGAGTCCGGGGATCCCTCGTTCCTTCTTCTCTCGCGGCTCCAACCGTACCACTTTGCGCATGTAAGGTCCGCCATCCTCGGTACGAGTCGTGTTGGAATTGGCAAGATTATCTGCAATCGTGTCCATACGCAGTCGTTCAGCAGTCATTCCTGTAGCCGATGTATCAATAGCTCCAAACAATTTTTATACCTCCCTAACGTTCAAGTGTACCCAGCAGTTGAGTCAGGTTGTTAAATTGCTTACGAGTCATCGTGGCAAGCCCGTTGTAATATAGAGTATTTTTGCTTAACTCAGCGGCTTCCTTGTCAGGATCAATATTGTTTTTGTCGTTGCGCATTGAGGTGTCGTCAACTTCGATAACTTCCGGCTGGACTTCGTCCCAGTCAGAATCAAACTCCCAGTCTCTGAAGGGCGAGGACCTGTCAAACTCATCCGGTATATATTTTTCCTTTAGCTGATCCTTGAAGGAAACATCACGACGTTTATAGCCCGGTGTGTTGGCGTTGGCAAGATTGTTAGAGAAAGCCTCGTGACGCTTGGTGGCTCCCCCCATGGCATCACGAAACATGTCAATTGTTCCCATTTCCAATGATTGAGTCATAATTGATTCTCCTTCCCATTCAATTCTTTTATAGTTCTTATTTATATTCGACAGATTCTCCTGGGAAGTTAAATTTTTTTATCTTTGCTTAGCCGGGTTAAAAAGCTCGGGGATGGGCCTGATCGTAGATTTCCTTTAAGCGATCGGTGGATACATGCGTATAAATCTGTGTTGTTGAAATAGTGGAATGCCCCAGAAGCTCCTGTACAGCCCTTAAATCGGCACCACGGTTAAGCATGTGGGTCGCACAGCTATGGCGAAAAACGTGAGGACTGATTGGTTTTTGGACGTCACAGCGGGCCTGGTATTTGTCAACAATATAACGGATGCCTCGCGAACTAAGAGAACCGCCTCTATTGTTCTGAAAAAGTGGGGCCTCAGAATCGGCGGTGACTTCCTTCCGATAATCTTCCAGCGCCTCGACCGCCGGCGGGCCAAGAGGCACTACACGCAACTTCCCCCCCTTGCCTGTCACTTCCAGTTGAGCTCTATCCGGGTCGTAGTCCCCCCACTTCAGGTTGCTAAGCTCCGAGACTCGGGCCCCGGTGGAATACAAAACTTCAAAGAGAGCCCGGTCACGTTTCTGGTTGTTGTCGTCCGACGAGGGAAGCTCAATAAACTGTGACATCTCTTTTTCGCTCCAAACGGTGGGAAGAGCTCGACTTGAATCCGTAAAAGAAAGGTCGGCGGCCGGATTGTCTTCCCTATCATTTCTGCGGGTTAAAAAGCCATAGAAAGCCTTTACAGCAGCCACTCGTCTTTCGACAGTGCTGTCGGCAAGCCCCCGTTCTCGCAGCCAGACTAAAAAGCTGCTCAACTGCTCCTCAGATGCTTCAAGTGGGGGAGTATCCTCAGAAATAGTATTTAGATACTGCTGAAGAATCAATAAATCTTTTCGGTATGCACGTAGCGTATCGTCGGAATAGTTCTTTTCGTTGCGACAGTACTGGAGAAACCTTTCCACCGCCGGCGACGGCTCAAGCTCTATCTTTGAACTCATTTGTACCGACTATTTTACTCGAACTTCAAGATGGCGCAGGTCCTGGCTCTTTTGATAACGCTGACCGGGCAGCGCATGAATAATATTTTCAGCTTCCAGGTCGAGCAACAAGCGCGAACACTCGCCTATGCTCAACCCGGTAGCTACGACGAGCTCATCAATATGAGAGGGTTTAAAACTTAGCTTCTGCAGCAATTCATTTGCCTCGCCAGAAATCTCCACCTTTTGTTCTTGCGGCGAAAATTGTCCCTCAAGCTGTAGAAAATCGACAACGTCTTCCACGGATTCGACGAGCGCTGCCCCCCTCTTGATTAGCATATGGCAGCCACTGTGTTTGCCGTCCCCCACTGCACCGGGAACAGCATATACCTCCCGACCCTGCTCTAACGCAAAATCAGCCGTAATCAGCGCACCACTGCGCTGCGGTGCCTGAACTACTATCACCGCCCGGCTGAGACCGCTGATAATCCGGTTGCGAGCCGGAAAATGAGTCGGATGGGGCTTAGTGCCGGGCGGATATTCAGAAATCAATAGATGATCTTGGGCTAGCCGGTCGTAAAGTTTACGATTGCGTGCCGGGTAAACTCGATCAACGCCGGTGCCCAGGACAGCAACAGTATTTCCTTTCTCGAGCGCCCCTTTGTGGGCGGCGGTATCAATGCCGGCAGCCATTCCACTAACAATTGTCAACCCCAATTCGGCAAGACCGCCACTCAGCTCGGTCGCTATTTCACGCCCCCCCTCACTGCAGCGGCGGGTCCCAACAATGGCGACAGAGGGTTCCGTAAGTAACTCCGGATGGCCCCGATAATAGAGAACGGGTGGCGGAGAATAAGTTTCCTTTAAAAAACGAGGATAGTGGGGGTCAACTTCGCTCAGCAATCCTACATTTTTTTGCCTCAGACGCTCGGCGGCCTCCTCAATTTCCCACTGCTTCAACTTATCATGCAGCGAATCAAGGCTTAACCCCTGCAACTCTCGCAAATCTGCCTCATACAGGGTTTGCGGCGACTGAAATAACAGTTGGGCGGATTCTACTTGTTCCAGTATTTTGTGCAATATTTTTTCACCAACGCCGTCAACACTACAAAGCAGCGCCCGTGCCACCGACTCTGGATTGGGCCGTTCAGGCTCGACTGTCAATCGATGCCCAGCTCCTTCATCTGTCGCTGTAGACGTGGATCATCGGGATATATCGAGGCCGCATGCCGCAGCTGATTAGCGGCCAACTGATGAGCTCCCATTGTTCGATAAACCTGGCTCAATAATCGATGCGTCCGGAACTTATCAGCCCGGGGTAGACGCTCCATTTCCAAAATCGAGTGGTAGATGTCACGAGCCGCCGAAACGTTGTTAATTTCAAATTCAAGTTTTCCAAGCGTGAACCGGGCACGCCGGACAAGCGGCCGGTTTTGAGCGGTCAGCGGCAGGTCATAAGCAACCTCCTCCAGGTGCTGGCGCCCCCGGGCCACCTCCCCCTGCCGAAAAGCTTTCAAAAGACCAAGATAATACTTTGCCTCGTAAAGTTCAGGTTCCAGGTCAAGAGCAACCCTCAGAGCATCAATCGCCAGCTCAACTTTTTCCGGATCAACTTGACTCCACTCCCCGTATATCTGGCCCTTCAAATAATACCAGCGAGCATGAGTCGGTTGAATCTGAATTAGCTTCTCCGCCTGCTCAACTGCTTTGGGCCACATCTCCTGCCGCCGGTAGTAGTCCATCAGCTTCCGAGTCACGTGCAGGTTCCACTCGGCGGCACTCATCTGAATTTCAACAAGTCGATCCAACAAGCGCTGCGAGTGTTCTAAACTTTCAATTGCTTCAGTATCAGACAGATCAGCCGTACGGGCCAACCGCTTGGCGGTTTGCAGAGCTTCTTCCTGGGGGGTCTGACCACAAGCGGAAAGCAAGGGGGACAAAATTAAAAGGATGAAAAAAATACCGGTGAGAAAATTACTCCGTTCAGAAATCAGGAGTGGCTCCCTCGGGGTCTTGCATTAACTGCAGCAATCGGTTGCCGTCCGAGAGCAGGAAAGCCGTACTCGCGTCAAAACCTTCTTCGTATGCTTCCAGGGAACGCATGAAGCGGAAGAACTCGGGATCGCGCTGGTAAGCTTCGGCCCAGATGGAAATCGCCCGCCGTTCGGCACGGCCGCGTATTTCCTCGGCCCGACGGCGGCCCTCAGAAATAAGTTCGTCCTTCCTTTCTGATATTTCCCCTTCAACTTCGATTATAATTTCCTCGCCCTCACTCTCATACTGCTGGGCAACTCGATTCCTTTCGGCTTTCATTCGATCAAAAACATTTTCTCGAACATTGCCCGGATAATTCACCCGGGTAAACAGAACATCTACGAGCTGAATGCCGTATTCATCCAATAGGTGCTGAGCCTTATCTTTTTCAATTCGCCGCAGCAGCTCTCCCCGCCCGTAACGGATTTCATCAACCGCCACCTCATCAACCTCCTCGGTTTCCTCGTCAACGGCTTCCAGCAGTTCCTCGACCTCTTCGTCGAGACCTGTGTCCTCATCGCGAATCACTTCGATGAGTAACGTCTCCGAAATCAAATCCTCAACGCTGGAGTTTATCTCCGAGGCAAGCTGCAACAGGGCCTGACGCCGGTCACCCAGTGATTCGTAGAAATTTATGGGATCAACGATGCGCCAGCGGGCGTTGGCTTCAATCAACAGGGAACGCAGATCCTTGGTTGAAATTTCGTGCTCAGCGCCATCCCAGACAAGAACGCGGGCGTCGAAATAATGGGCTTGATCGACAAACGGGAGTTTGAAATAGAGGCCGGCTCCCCGTTGTAGCATTCCCTGGTTATATTTTTCC
Organism: uncultured bacterium; assembly: GCA_964566495.1. Taxonomy (GTDB): domain Bacteria; phylum T1Sed10-126; class T1Sed10-126; order T1Sed10-126; family T1Sed10-126; genus T1Sed10-126. Next base: position 8,056 of record CAZMIT010000001.1, read on the forward strand.
TGGATGTCCTCAAAGCTGAAGTCAATCACAGGATCAACCTCATCTGCAACCGCTCGGTCCTCGCGGAAAGCAGGCAAAACAGCGTATTGAACCTCTCCAAAACGAGTTACGACAACATTCTGATACTCGGGTACAAAATAAATTAAACCACTGCCATAAGCAAGCAATGGCAGGCCAATGACAATCAGCAGCAGAGCAACTATTACTTTAAGAAATTTCAATATTTAGTCCTCCCGACCGAGGTTGAGGTGGGGCAAAAGTCCCGGAATTTGGCTGTCAATCACACGCACATCCTCGCTTTCTTTGATAACCGTCTCCATTGTCTCCAGAAACATTCGTTCCCGGGTCACTTCAGGGGCAAGCTGATATTCTTCAAGCATTTCTTCAAAACGCGTCGCCTGGCCGAGAGCCAGGTTAATTCGAGCAGCACTATCTCCACGGGCTTCAGCAATCATTTGCTGGCGGCGACCGCGGGCCGGCGGTATTTCACGCTCCCACTTTTCTTGCGCCTGGTGCCGTTTCTCTTCGCGAATCTGACGAGCACTATTAACCCGGTGAAAAGCTGGCACAACCAGCTCTGGCGGTTCACTCTGTTGGATGTTAACCTCGCTGACAGTAATCCCGGAGTTATAGTTGTCAAGCAATTGCTGTAATTTGTTACGGGATTTACGAGCAATTTCGCGGCGCGCTGCTGTTATGGCGTCAACCACATCATAATCGCCGGTCACCTGCCGCAGTGCCGATTGACTGGCCTGGCGAATCAGGGGAACCTCGTCCTGAACGTTCAAGACATAAAGGACAGGGTCGGACCGCCGGTAGAGAACATCCCACTCAATTCGAGCCACGCCCAGGTCGCCGGAGAGAATTAGCGCCTCCGCGTCGAGATCTGAGATTTGTCTCTCGTCGGGGCGGTGGCCAAAGGATTGGCGATTCATTCGTTGAGTGTTAACAACGTGAAGTCTTTCCAGTGGATAAGGCAACTTCCATCCCAGGCCGGGCGGAATCTGACGAGAAAAACGACCAAATCGGAGCAGAATACCCCGTTCATCGCGATCAATTTGATAAATCATCGTCGGTAATAGCAGCAGCGCAAGCACAAGCAGTACGGCCAGCACAGTTACCGGCCAGTATCTGAGCCAGTCCGCCGCCTCTGCAAAAAAATCACTAAAATCATTTTCCGGTTTTTCAAAACCGGGTCCACCAAAATCCTCAGACAATTTTAATCACTCCGTAGTGCTCAGTCACAACTGAATTTTCGGGTTGCTCCTTGTCGTCATTGCCAACAGGTCATCATGACCGGACTTGATCCGGGGAACAACCGAACAATCAGCACTACCGATTGTCATTGCCCAACTTGATTGGACAATCCAGTGACGTTGATTTTAGACCATCAGAAATTCAACGCCACTGGATTCCCGCTTCCGCGAGAATGACAACCAGAAGCAGTCACATTTTCAACTATGACTAAGCAGTAGTAAAAACGAACGAATATAATTCCAGTAACTGGTTTTTTCCACTAAACTGCAAGGTCTCAAGTCTCCCGGCCCCTCTTTTTTTACTTCACCCCTGCGAGGGGGGCAAGTTTTTCAAAAAGAGGCTATATATCGCGCAGCGATAGCTGCAGCCGCAGCAAGCTGGCGTTTGAAATAAAAATTGAACTATAGGTGCCAGCAATTATGCCAATTAACAGTGTAATTGAAAAGGCCCGCAGCGCAATACCACCGTAAAGAAATAGTATTAACACAGCTATAAAGGTTGTTACAGAAGTTACCAGAGTTCGATTGAGAACCTCAAAAACACTGCGATTTATAACCTCATACCATTTGGCTTTATAGCCCATCAACACCTTGTTCTCGCGGATACGATCAAAGTTAACTATAGTATCGTTTAAAGAATAACCAATAACGGTTAAAACAGCCGCTACAACCGGAACATCAAACTCAACACCAAACAGGGTGAGAAGCCCTACCGTTAAAATGACGTCATGCAAAATTGCGGCAATCGCAGCAAGTGAGTAGGTCAATTCAAAACGCACGTAAAGATAGGCCAGAACACCACCAAAGGAGATAAGGATGGCCATTAGAGCTAAAGTTATAAGATCGGCTCCCACGGCTGGACTGACCATATCGCTACTCAGAAGTACGAAAGGGGACAAGCCGGCCTTTTCCTGCAGGGCTTCGGAATGGAAGTCCGCCAGTGCTGACAGTTCAAAAACTTCTGAGATATCTGAGAAAAGATTACGCTCATTGCGCTCATCTACAATTGTAGATGCCACATCACCATAACGTCCGTAAAAAAACTCTTCCTCGACTATCTCTGCCAGCGATTCCAATTCTATTTCATTTAGATTAATAAGTCCTGGAGCATCTATTTCTGTTGTAAATATGCTTTGAAACTCGTCCTGCGGCAGGTTAAATTCTTCCAGCAGGGCGGGAAGCTGGTCCAGTTCACCGGCTTCCCGAAGCTTCTCAAATTCAACGGTAAACCCCCTCACCTGTGATTCAACAAGCCATTCCTGGATTTCGCCCGCGCCGGCCCAATTCAGATCCACCTCTACCCCGGGCGGCGTAAACTCGGCACGCAGTAGCTGCACAACCTGGCCGGAGACCGTTTCGTTTACAATAGTCTGGACGCGAGAGCGAATATCTGAACGACTTGCCTGCTCAAGATTTAACTCCACCGGCGGTCCCTCGCCCAGCCGAAAATTCTCCTGCAGTGACTCAACGTCAACTATATACTGCTCACCAATTCTTTCCAGGTCCTCTTCACTATCAACCGCAGCCAGTTCCGTAGTCAGCGCCTCGACCAGCTCTATACCGCTGACAGTTAACATCAAACCGCGGCTCTCACGCTCTCCAGCGACGTCAAACGTATTTATACGTGCGTTCTCGAGTTGCTCCTGTATAGTATTTCGAACCTCGCTCAATTCAGCAGAAGAAATGGGTCGTGAAAACTCAAACATAACCTGGAAACCACCGGTAAAATCAATCCCGTAAAGCAGGCCCCCCTGCCAGATAACACCAAGCAATCCCAGGATGATTATAAAGGCGGAGAAAACGTAGGCGAATTTACGATATTTCAACAGCTCACGCCAGTCAACTATAAACTCAGACATTTCTACCCCATCCTATGTGCAGACGATCTACTCGCCTACGTAATGTCACAATACCAAAGAGAAATTTCCCAATAAAGAGTGCCGCAAAAAGGCTTGATAAAATACCGAGAATAAGTGTTACGGCAAAACCGCGCACAGGGCCGGTGCCAAACCAGTAAAGAGCAATTGCAGTTATAATGGTAGTAACCTGGGCGTCAACAATCGCCGAAAAAGCATTGTCAAAACCGTCGTTAATCGAAGTGCGCAGCGGTTTCCCCTCGGCAAGTTCTTCTTTGATACGTTCAAAGACAATAACATTAGCATCGACGGACATACCAATCGTGAGGATAATACCGGCAATACCGGGCAGTGTGAGTGTGGCCCCGAAACCGGCTAACCCGCCCATGAGAAATAGTAGACAGAGCATAAGAGTGACATTGGCAATCAGGCCGGCCAGTTTGTAATAGACGGCCATGAAGACCATTACGGCTGTGAGCGCAACCAGGGAAGCGAGCAGTCCGGCGCGAATTGAGTCTTCCCCCAGTGAAGGACCAACGCTGCGCTGTTCGATCTGTTCGAGCGGCGCCGGCAGAGCACCGGCTCTTAACATCAGAGCAAGATCGGCAGCCTCCTGGTCAGTAAAGCGGCCAGTGATCTGTGCCTCACCACCATAAATTGGTTCGTTAACATTTGGTGCTGAAATAATTTGATCATCGATTACTATGGCCAGACGCTCACCGACACTTGCAGCAGTTATATCACCAAAAATCTCGCCCCCCTCGGAGTCAAACGTAATACCAACGGAAGGTCCCCGATCACCAAACTGAACCCGAGCGTCAGTTAAATGTTCCCCGGTTAGCTCCGCTTCAGTTTCAACCACCAGCTCTTGCTCACGGGCCGCTTCCGGGTCCTGAAACCCTAATATTTCATAACCGGGGGCAACGCCGGCTTCGACCTGCTGACGGTCAACGTCAACAGCCACACGCCTGAACTCAAGCATAGCGGTGCGGCCAATAACCTCCTGGGCCCGCTGAGTGTCAGTTACACCGGGAAGTGAGATTATGATGCGGTTCTGCCCGGTCAGTTGAATTTCCGGTTCCCGGACACCAAACTCGTCAATCCGGGTGCGGATAATTTCCATCGCTCGTTCTGCAGCATCAGTAACACTGACATCATCGTCAAGTCGGGTCTCGTCTATCTGGTAGACCAGGTAGGCACCACCCTGTAAGTCAAGTCCAAGGTGCAAGTTTTCTGTTACCGGATAGAGAGCCAGAACGGCGACTCCACAGGCCACGATTATGAGTAAAAACTTCCAGCGCAATCCTTGTTCCATATTAACCCCATTAAATAAAATAATTACTTCAGACAACTAATATTAAATCAAATAAGTAGATGAAAAGTCAACAACTGCGTGTTATTTTTCGGCAAGTGGCCGGTAAGCGGATTCTTCATACTCGCCGACCATGCGGTTGGTGTTGAAAAAACCGAGTGTCGATTTTATTGCCTCCCGCATACGGCTGATCCAGGCCGACGGCAGGCCCGACTCGTTGCGTTCGTAATAATCAGGCACAACCTCGTTTTCCAACGTCTCATAGAGAGAAACAGCGTCAACGTGATCCCCTTCTTCTGGTGGCCGCTCCTTTTCGTCACCGATTGTCCAGCCGTTTTCACCGTTATAGCCTTCAGCCCACCAGCCGTCAATTATGCTGAGATTCAAAACACCGTTAAAAGCTGCTTTCATACCACTGGTGCCGCTTGCCTCGTTGGGGCGGCGTGGTGTGTTAAGCCAAACGTCAACCCCCTGGACAAGCCGGGTGGCCAAACCAAGGTTATAATTTTCAAGGAAAATTATTGAATTGCTTAGCTCTTCACGAGATTGATGCGCAAAAATATCCCGTATTAGCTGTTGACCAGGCTTATCAGCCGGATGGGCCTTACCGGCAAAAATTATCTGGACCGGCCGTGACGAATCGGTTAACAACGCCTTTAAGCGCTCATAATCACGGAAAATCAGATCGGCTCGCTTATAGGTGGCGAACCGGCGAGCAAACCCAATTTGCAGCGTATCAGTATCAAATAAACGGTCAATTTTAGCCAGCTCCGGAGGTGATTCACCGTGGCGTGATTTTTGTTCGTGCAAATTCTGCCGGGCAATACGTAAAAACCTCTCCTTCTGAAAACAATGCGCCTCCCATATCTCCTGGTCGGATAATGATTCCAGTCGAGCGATTATTTTTTCGAGATCGCTCTGCGACCAGGGCGATGGCGGAACTCGCAGCAGGTCACGAAAGTTTGTCCCCAGCCAGGTGGGGGCATGGACACCGTTAGTTATGGAAAAGAGTTTTTCGGAGTCCAACAACCCCCCCCACATTTCACCGGTTACCCGCTCATGAAGCTTGCTCACGCCATTCGTCCGTTCAGCCGAACGAATCGCAAAAGCTGTTAGATTAAACTCCGTTGATGAATCCGACTCCGATCGCCCAAGTGCTACAAAATCTTCCAGGTTAAGATCTGTTTTTTCACAGAAATCTTCAAAATACTCTTCAATCAGGTCAACATCGTAGCGTTCGTGCCCGGCGACCACCGGCGTGTGGGTGGTGAAAAGTGTGCTTGAACTTATCTGTTTTAACGCCGAATCCAGGTCCTGACTTCCTGAAACTTCACTCTGCAACCGCTCAGTAACCTGGAAGACACTATGCCCCTCATTCATGTGCCAGACAGCAGGATCGATGTCAAGCGCCCGCAGCGCCTTGACCCCTCCTACCCCAAGAACAATCTCCTGACAGAGTCTCATCTCTCGTTTTCTTACGTAAAGCTGGCCGGTTACAGGCCGCAGCTCCGGTGGATTTTCGGGGAAATCAGAGTCAAGTAAAATAATGGGTATCTTACCCACCTGAACTTTCCAGACTCTTAAGTTGACGGTCTCGTCCTTGAGAGGACAGTTGATAACCAACGGATGTCCCTGGTCATTAAGTACTTCCTGAACTGGAAGTCTTGTGAAATCAATTCGGGGTAAAACATGATGCTGTGAGCCGTCGGCATCAACACACTGCTCGAAGTAACCATTACGGTAGAGCAACCCAATAGCGACGAGCGGCAGGTCACGGTCACTGGCAGATTTTACATGTTCGCCACTTAATACGCCCAGACCACCGCTGAATATGGGAATACAGTCGTGAATACCGTATTCAGTTGAAAAATAGGCTACAGGACCGGGATAATCGTAACTGTCGCCGTTACCGCTATTGTTCATATAGTTTTCAAACTCACGCACAACCTCGGAATAGAGGGATAAAAATTGCTCGTTATTCTGCAGGGGATACCAGTGTGGCGGGTCCATCTCCATAAGCAGCTCGACCGGATTCCGGTAGTGTGTCCAGCGATCAGGGCCAAGGAAACTGAACATGCGCATCGCTTTTGGCGACCAACTCCACCAGAGATTATAGGCCAGCTCAGGCAATTGACTGAATTCATCGGGAACATCAATTTCTATCGGCCGTCGAGACGTAAAATTTAAATCTTCTGTTTTTACCATCTTCATCACCTTTTCAAAAAAATCAATAAATTTTGTTCAGGGTTCAAAACCTACCGAAGCCCTGTCATTGCCGGGAACGAATAACGTCCCAAGGCTTGACCCGGCAATCCAGCTTACTGGGCTCCATAGATTCCGGGTCTACGGTCGCTTCGCTCACTTCGCCCGGAATGACGTCGGTAGATTGTGTTCTGGGTTCTGCCGCCCTCCCCGACCTAACAACTCAAATTATGAAAGATATAGTTTAAATATTTTCCTGAAAATTACAACTGATTTGACCACCTTTTTAGACAAGCTCGTGATAACTACTGCCGGGCCGGGATTGCAAAGACGATCGATAGAGCAAGCAACCTCATGTCGAACTTGATCCGGCCTCAATAATAACAAGACCGTTGAGAAGTTCTGGTTAAGCGTTTGGATTATACCGTCTAAAAACATCCGACACCAGCTCTTGAAAGTAATCCATTATCCTGCGACAGTCTTCGGGAAGCGAGTCGGAGTTAGGAACTTTTATCACTTCTAAAAACCAATCGTCCACGTAGGCGTTTTTTACTAGTAGTTTAAGCACTTCACGAAAATCTATCCGGCCTTCACCGGGAGGCAGATGATCGTCCTTCGTGCCACGGTTATCACTGAGATGAGTGTGGCGGATTCGCCGACCGAATTCCTCAATATAATCGGCAATTGTTGACTTACTGAGGAAGGCATGACTGGTATCCAGAGTGAGATAAAACTCACCGTCAGTATGTTGGTCCAGCCACTTAAGCTCCGGAAGAGTGCCACCCAGGTGGTGAGGAAGCGTATTTTCCATACATATTTTAAGCGGACGATCGGCCAGGTAATTCAGCAAACGGTTGGTAAAGCTGGCCGAAGCCTCCAGCGCCCGCCGCGCCTTATTTTCATCCTCCGGCCGGCGCGTCCCCGGGTGCAAAACCATCCTTCTTATACCAAGCTGAAGACTGTGTTCAATAAGACGCCGGTAAATGTCAAAGGCCCTGTTGGCGTGAGTCGGGTCGGGATTATCTATCGCCCAGCCGTCACGTGAAGGGGGATGGACTGCAACGTAATTCATATTATGGTTGATTTTAAATTTGCGCAGTGCATTTATCAATCGCGCATCAAGCAGATTAGCATGCGATTTCTCGGCCCACAGCTCAACATTACTTATGCCCTCGGCGGAAAATACTTTTAGAACATCAAGCACGTGCCAGGAGTAACGTATACCAGTGGTCAAACCTATATTGTACAAATTTTATCCTCCGCCCCGGTCAGGGACGTTCTCCTACGTTATAACCACAGAAGGGTTTGGTACATATCCCACGTTCCTGAAAGGAGACGCAGTTCATATCCGTATATTCGTCCCTGCCGGTTTGAATTAATGTGTAGAAAAAGCGAACCCAGACGTCGGCCCGGGTGGCAGCATCGTAGTGATACCAGTCTTCCGACCAGTTGTAATCACGTTCAAACTTACTGCGAATTAATCCTGCTACGTCCTTGGGATGCCAGCCACGATCGCTAAACCAACGCACAAACGACTGAATGTGCGTTGGTTCTAACAACCGCGGATTGGGACGGCGAAGCGATTCACCCAGACAGTGGGGAAGCTCGTTCGGACTGACCCGGTCGTAAGTTTTATGCCAGTCATAATGTGGATCCTGGTAGCCACTGTCAAACTCGTCATGAGCAGACCCGACAGAGGAACTATTATACTCATCAATCATTTTCTTGACCGCCGCCGACATCTCAGGAATACTGGTACTCTCAATTTTTCGAGCATATTTTTGCACTGCTTCCGGCCGCCGACGAAGGTCCAGTAGTTCCCCCAACGATTTATCAGCCACGGGGAGAGTATATTGAGGTGGAATTGTCCGCCGGATGTAATCGCCTACCTTGTGCACGTAAACCCGGTGCTTCTGATGCGAACTGAAAGGAACCCGCACATCGCGCATGTAGAGCGGGTCGGCAAACATACTGAGGTCTAAATTAATCTGTTCTCGACCTCTGTAGGAAGGTCCGGGTACCCCGTCGCCAATCGTCAGGGGAAGTTCACACTGGTTGCCCACCCGCTCGACCAACTCACCGGCCATCCATTCAAAAAGCCGTCCCAGCCCATCATAGGCCTCTCCTTCGGCAAGTGGCAGCTCCGGCTCCTGAACGTCATACTTCGCTGCCAGCGTCCAATTAATCGAACCAATTTGAGCGAGGTCTTTATAAGCCTTACTTTTTTTGGAGACACGAAACGAAAAATGATACCCCTGGCCGGTCATCAGGATTAACGGCTCAATATCGTATTCTGCAAAAAATTTCCGCGCTACCTCAAGGAAAGGCTGCAAACGCCCGTAGCCATACTCCGGCTGTCGATAGACGAGCGCCGGGTCGTCATGATTTACATATTCAACGTCAAAGACACATACCATGTCCTCACTGTCCCAGGTGGAACGAAACAGGTCCAGCCCCTCATCAACAAACCAGCTAAACCCCCACTCGGGTGGCGCCGACTCGTAATTCCCCTCCCGATGCAAAAACGCAGGACCAAAGCCAACTAAATAAATGGCCGAGATGTCCTCTGGCTTGCCAGTTTCAGCACCGCAGTATTCAAGCATCCGCTTCTGAACGACCGGGTCCTTATAATAATCCTTAACTGTTAACATAGCCTGCTCCTCATAATAAAGTTAGCGGTTTTTCAAGATTGTTCTTAATATCGGTTAGAAAACTGGCTGCGTCGGTGCCGTTTACCGCCCGGTGATCGCTGCCCAGCGAGAGGCTAAGAAGCTGCCCGGGCAGGCACTTTCCGTCTTTCACAACTGGTTGCTGGCGCACCCTTCCGGCGGCAAGTATACCCACCTGGGGAGGGTTTATTATGGCAGAAAAACGGTCAATGCCACGGCGACCGAGGTTATAAACCGTAAAGGTCGCTTTTCGAAAACTTTCTGGTCCTAATTTGCCGGCCTGCAACTTGTCCTGTAACTCTTTCTTCCGGCTGTGAATTTCAAAGATAGATCGACGATCTGCCCGCTCAATTACGGGTGTAAACAGGTCTGATTCGACGGCGACCACAAAGGCCAGGTCTACACGATCATATACCTGCAGATGATCCCCCTCGTAGGAGGAGTTATAGACGGGATTGTCACATAGAGCCCGAGCAACTGCAGCTAAAATAAAGTCATTATTGTCGAGTTCATAGCCCAATTCGCTTAACTGCTCTTTAACTTTTGACGTCGGTTGAGCGTCAACTTCGACGCTAAGATCAAGCTGGGGAATCTCTCGCCTGGATTTGCTCATGTTCTTCCCCACCGCGGCTTGATTTTTTGAAATTTGATGTTTTTCGGCACGCAGGCGGCGGGGAGAAAAGATAGTGTGAGGAGTTCTTGACTCGCCATTTTTCTCTGGTTTATCACCAAAACCTTGCTCCACCGCCTTTTCAATATCCGCTTTAACCACCCTCCCCTCGGCTCCAGAGCCTTCTATCCTGGAGGGATCAATATCATACTTGTCCGCCAGACGCCGAGCTGCTGGCGCAATCCGCTCCTCGGGGTCAGCTATCTTGGAAGTTTCCTTGACAGTCTCGCGGCCGCTCTTTTCAGTCTTTCGCTGCGATTTTTTTGGCTCCTCCCCTTCTACCGCTGACGGTTCAGAGGCGGGCGCGTCAGCAATTATTGCTATCGTCCCATCCACGGGTACCTCCGTCCCGGCCACCACTTTTTTCTCGCGCAAAATACCGTCCTCGGGAGCCTCGAGGTCCAGAGCGGCCTTGTCAGTTTCAACCTCTGCTATTACTTCGCCTGTTTCCACTTCCTGGTCCTCTTCCACGAGCCAGTTGACAAGTAAACCGCTCTCCATATCTTCGGTTAGCTTTGGCATCTTCATTTCAACAGCCATCGGTTTTCTCCTTTCCAGGCTTTTTACCCTGCCAGTTGAACGGTACTATTGCTCCAGTTTTGCCACATCCTCGACGTGGAGAGGCAAATTATCCTTGAGCCTCACATCACCGGCATAGCCGGCCAGAATAACCACAGCATCTCGATCCCCCGGCCAGGCTGGGTCGTAGTGAGGAAAACGTACAACGTCCAGATATTGCAGGTCAAAACCCGCTTCCTCCAGCCGGGGAACATAACGACTGAAGAGTTTTTGCCGACTCAGCTCAGCCGCCTCTTCTTTGATTGAACGCATGATCTCGTAAACTTCTTGAGCAGTTTCCCAGCCGCTCTCGTCCAGTCCCTGGTTACGCGAGCTGTAGGCGATACCGTTTTCATCCCGAATTACCTGCACGGGAACAATTTCCTGCTGGAAAAGCAGATCTTCAACCATGCGACTGACAACTATGTATTGTTGCAGATCTTTCTGGCCAAAATAAACGCGATCAGCGGGTACAGCGTTAAGCAGTTTACTCACCACGGTTATAACCCCGGCAAAAAAATTCGGGCGAATTGCACCCTCGTAGCAGCGAGTTACGGAACTATTGCTCACCACCTGGGTAGCATTACCGGGTGGATACATCTCAGCGTCGTCCGGGTGGAAGATAACGTTAACCCCGGACTCGGCGGCCAGCTTTTTGTCACGCTCAAAATCCCGAGGATAGGCTTCGGCGTCCGTCTCAGAATCAAACTGCTGGGCGTTCACGTATATGCTGGCCACTGTTACATCGTTTTCCTTCGCGGCACGTCGAAACAGGGCACAGTGCCCCTCGTGAAGGGCACCCAGGGTAGGAACAAATCCAACGCTTTTGTCCTCTTTCCTTAGCTGTAACACTTCCCGGTTTATTTCTTCTGCCGTAGATAATACTTTCATCTTGCTTCGAGGAGCAGCTCACGAACCTGTTCGGAGGAAAGTTTCTCACCGACAGAAAAACTCTCTTCCGAAGCGGGAAATTCTTCCTTTTTTACTGCCTCACAGAAAGAATTAACGCCGTCGGAAAGCCACTCTCTCATTTCACCCCACTTTCTAACAAAAGTTGGTATTTGATCAGTTAAACCCATCATATCCTGCCAGACCAGCACCTGGCCGCTGCATTCCAGGCCGGCGCCGATTCCAATCGTTGGCAGATCAATTAACTCAGTCAATTCAGCCCCCACTTCCTCCGGCACGCACTCTAAAACAAGAGCCGAAATACCGGCCCGCTCGAGCGCAAATGCTTCCCTACCAAGTTCCTCTATGTTCTCCCTGGTTTTGGCCTGAACTCCGTAGCCACCGAGAGCTTCAATTGACTGGGGAGTTAGTCCCAGATGCCCGATAACCGGGACATCGTGAGCAACCAGGTGCTCTATCAGATCAAGATTTCTCTCCCCGCCTTCGAGTTTAATCGCCTGCGCCCCTCCCTCTTGCATTAACCGACGAGCTGCACGCACCCCACTCTCAAGCTCCAGGGCTGCCTCCAGGAAGGGAAAGTCCGTCACAAGAAAAGTATTTTTGACGGCGCGACTGACTGCGGCCGTGTGATGAACCATGTCCTCAATAGTAACCGGAATTGTCGAGTCATAACCAAGCATAACCCCGCCCAGACTATCACCAACCAGGATCATGTCCAGCCCGTCAACTTCGTCCATCACCCGCGCAGTCAGATAATCATAACAGGTCAAACAGGTCAAAGGCTCACGGGCTCCGCGTATATCAACTATTGACGGTCTACTCATCTACGCTTGTCCTCCCAACGTTTGAAAGCCCGTTCGAACTCTTTCTCTGAAGGCTCCTCTCCACTGCTCGTTTCTTCCAGTATTTCTTCAAATTTTCTGTAGCGATCAGAATTTTTCAGAAGGGGAAGTTTGAAGACCATAATATAGAGCAAGATGGCATCCGCCATAATTAAAAAACCGGCAGTCAGTGCCAATACCTGGCGGTGAAAATCCTGCACTGCCGGCAGTGAGTGAGCCAGAACCAGGGCCAGCACATTAAAACTTCCAACCACAAATAAAAAGGAAATCAGGCGTAAATAAAACACCACAAACACTCCCTTCGCTCAAACAAAAATTCCCCACGTCACTCCAGACGCGCCTCGCAGCGACTAACCCTGATAATTCACGACAGCACAACTGTCGTGAATTACCCGTCCGCAGGACACCCAGCCCTTTCCCAGTAAAGAGCTGGGGGGCTGGGTGGGTTAACCCCGCCCATTTGACGAATGGGCGGCCCATTGGGCGGCCTATGCATAGGGTTCATGCATAGACCGGGCTAAATCACCGGACGGTTCTGTTGTTCAATTAACTCTTTCGCAGGATAGTATACCGTGTTGGCTTTAAATATTAAAGTGTATTCGCTCAAAATCAGAACCTCCCAACAGTTTCGTCATCACCGGGCTTGACCCGGCAATCCATCCCCCCCCCTTTCGTCTTTCCCCCTTTCAAGGGGGAAAAAGGAAAGGGGGATGACGTTGGAAGGTTTCGCTTGAAAGTTACCGGTTTTCCACAAAAAAAACTTGACAATTAATGAATATTAGCTTATTTTTTATGTGAGGCTATTGAAGGGAGTCTTTACACATCAACCTCAGGGCTGAGGGACGAGAGATGACTTATTTATCATCAATCCAGGCTACTGCAAATCTGACCGGACGAGACTATTTTTCCTTCCCCACCAGAACTGAAGATGAAGACCGCCCCTTCGCCGCTGATAGAAGGGAGAGGCATGATTTTCCTCGCCAGAGACAACTACAGCAATTTGAAAGAGAACGGCCGTTAGCCAACCTTGTTACCCGGGCAAATGGATTCTCTCTTGAGGATGCTATTGAACGGCAAAAAACTGTAAACATTCCCGGCGGAACCAGGCTGGATATAACCGGCGAAGTGACAATTGAGACCAGCGAGGGAGACTCCCTGGAGCTGGACGAAGACTCACAAGCTCGTATTTTTCAAAGAGATCGGCGACACGCAATAATTCAGGACCGTGAAACTGAAGAGGAAATCAGGCTGCGGCGCGGTGATAATTTCACAGTCAACGGAGAAGGCGAAGCACGCCTGGAGGGACGCTTCGACAGCCTTGAGCTGCCCGATACGGAGACTTTTGAGTTACGAAGCGACGCAAACGGAGGGCTGGAAGTTAGAAGGCCGGCGACAGAAAGACAGCTCTCGATTGAAAATGGCCAGCCGATTGAAATAGAGGTTGAAGAGGACCAGTATCTCTCCTTTCTGGACGGTGGCGAGGCAATACGTTTTGAGAGCGGCGACGAGGGCTGGCTGGAAGCAGCCGGCGATGATATGGTCGCACTGCTGAACATAGATACGGGACGACGTATGGAATTTCCCGCTGAACGCTCCATCTCAATTGTTGGCGAGGGCGAGGCGACAATTGGCGGGCAGATAGAGGTTAATGACAACCGGCGCCTGCGCTTTGAAGATTTAGACGGCGAACTATTTGTTTTTGAACCGTCAAGCGCCGAGCAGACAGAAGTCGCTCCGTTAATGCGCGAACCGGGCCATTACGACAGGATAACCTTTCACCAGCCACCTAACGGTCGGTTAAACCAGTTAGAACACATGTTGGAAGCATTTCTTGCTCCGCAAGAAGAAGACCCGTTTGACGGCCGCGACGGTGCTTTTCAACCGCCCGGCGGACAGATCGACATATTTGCCTGACCCGCTTCTTTCAAATCCAACCGCGTAGCTTCATCGCCTTGCTTACCTTCTTGACCGCAACCAGGTAAGCCGCGGTTCTCGGGTCAACCTCATACTCCTCGGTCATGTCCATTACCCGCTCCAGGGCCGAACACATCTTGCGATCAAGAAGTTTCAGCACACGCTCCTTCTGCCAGTAGTAGTTGGAAGCGTTTTGAACCTGCTCGAAGTAACTTACCGTTACTCCCCCGGCATTAGCAAGCATATCAGGTAGAACGAAAACACCGTTTTCATTCAAAATTTCATCCGCTTCCCTGGTTGTCGGTCCGTTTGCCAGCTCCAGCATCAGATCGGCACAAACCTCGGAAGCGTTATCTTTGTTAATAACATCCCCCAGGGCCGCCGGGACCAGCACGTCCACATCAAGTTCCAGAAGCTCCGCATTGGTTATTTTGTCGGCAGCTTCAAAATTCACCACTGTGCCCGACTCTTCCTTACAGGAACTAACTGCTTCATAATCCAATCCTCTGGAGGAGTATATGCCACCGGAACTATCACTGACCGCTACCACATTCAGTCCCAGAATTTCCTCAGCCAATCGATGAAAATTAGCACCGGCATTTCCATAACCCTGGATAGCGGCGGTTTTATCCTCAAGCGACTCGTCCATCCTACGAGCCGCTGCTCGTAAGACGTAGACTCCACCGCGGGCAGTCGCTTCGTAGCGTCCGACACTCCCACCAAGTGCGAGCGGTTTACCGGTAATTACTCCCGGTTCTTTGGAACCCTTTTTAAGTTCATACTCATCAAGCATCCAACCAATCATCTGTGAGTCCACGTAAACATCAGGAGCGGGAACATCCAGCCGCGGCCCCAGTATGTCAAAAAATTCTCGCACATACTGCCGGCACAGTCGTTCTTTTTCCGGGGGGGACAGACTTTTGACGTCACACCGGACTCCCCCCTTCGCACCGCCCAGGGGTAGATCCATTACCGCCGTCTTCCAACTCATCAAAGCGGCCAGTTTCCTGATCATTTCCGCCGTTTCATCGGGGTGAAACCTCAATCCCCCTTTGGCCGGCCCGCAGGCCGAGTTCCAAACTATCCTGTAGGCTGGAAAAACAGCCGTGTGGCCGTCATCCATGCGCACGGTTAATCGGGTTCTAACTTCACGCTCCGATGTACTCAGTAACTCGTAGGTAACCTCCGGTAGGTTTAGCAGCTCAACTGCCCTGTGCAGCTGCTTTTTGATAAATTCTACGTCCTCTTGACTCTCTTCCCGGGAAATTCCCATTCTTTTGACCTCCTCAGCCTCTGAATTTTAAAAAAATTTTACCAACCCTATTTTTAGAGGGCGGATAATGATAATTTTTGTTAAGCTTAATGTAAAGAGAGTTTAGCTACTGAATACCGTATCTTTCCCTGCCATCTACTGTCTCCCCCTTATGGGGGTGAAATTAAGGCTGGAGGATAAAACGACTAAGTTAATTATTAGAATTTACTTATTAAGTTTGACTATTATTCGCCGATAATTAAACATGCGTATGTATTAGGTTCCTTAATCTTTCTAATCTCTTTGTGAGGATAAGCAGAATGATATTTTTTGAAATTATTTTTAACCTTAACCAAATAGTAACCGCCTGGTTCCCAAACCCCGGCATGAATTCGGAGCAGTCCTCCGCCTTGCGTCAAATTGGCGAAGGTTTTCAAATGGGACGCACCGATCCCCGTCATGTTTTGTTAGGGATTGTAACAATGCTCCTTATCCTCGGGGGAATAGCCGGAATCATCTGGCTGCTTAACCAGTATAGGAAAAAGAAGGAGAAGAAGCTCACTATCCTTGAAGCCTACCAGAACAACTACCGCCTCAGTGACGGCCAGCAGCAGTATCTTGAGGCTCTGATTGAACGTTTCAAAAACAACTACGTTCACAACCCCGAGGTAGCTACGAGCTACCTAAAACAATTTCTTGAATATAGCGTCAAGAATCTTACCCACGCCCCCAGCCAGACACTGCGCCGACAGGTTCACAAGATACCCAATATTGAACCAGACGAAGAAATCCTTGTAATCTTAGGCGACAACGAAAAATTTGAAACCCTGACCACCACGGTGCTCCGGCAAAAAGACCGTTACTTAACTATCCCCACTTCGCCGGAGGTGGAAAACCTGGATCTAAACGAAGGACAGAGCGTTGAAATCAGCTCCCAGCAGGGCCATCTTCACTATCGCGGACGGGGGAAAATTCAAGCAGTGACAGAAGAAGAGACAATATTTCACGTGCCCGATGGCATGCATTTTGATCAGCAGCGAGTCTATACCCGGGTTAGCGTCGACGATGACGATATAGAAGCTAAGTTATGTGTTCAATGTCCCGATGACGAAACAATAGCCATATCAGCTGAACTCAAGGATATAAGTGTTGAAGGAGCCCGGCTTTTAGCCGACAAATCTGCCGCTGAAATAAGCAAGCATAACCAGGGTACACTTGAATTTGAACTGCCGGACAGCGACATAATTAGCGTACGGATAGAAGTTGTCCGGGCACAAAAAGAAAATGGGAAGATTGATCTCGGGCTGAAATTTACAAATCTTAGCCTCGATACACGCGAGCATATTTCCCGATTTGTTAAGCAAAAAACTGAAGAAGAATCCTGAAGGAATACCACTTTCCCCTAAAGCAACAACACTTACCTGCCGTTAATACTTATGAACAGGAAAAAATACGGGGTTGGGAGGTCCGATTCCGGACTTGCAGTTTAGCCCACTGCTTTCTCCCTTCCTAATCTCGTCCCTGACTCCCTGAACAGCCTTGTGGCTGTTTAAATCCCGGTCGGGCTCATTCCAACCCCGTTTTCTCTTCTCCTAAAAATTTTTCCTCAATGTATTGATGAGCTCGCTTCTCCAACAACCCAAGTTTATCTTTGTTCTCCTTTATTAAGCCTTTTTTCTCCTTCCCATTTTTAATCAGCCGGTCTACAACTTCTACCCCAAACAGCGGTTCCCCGGCTGGATAAAGTAATTCTTTATTTTGCTCGCCCAGCAGCTCGTCCCAGGGAGCTGACCGGGCCGCTATCAATGCTGAGTGCTGTAGCTGATCCAGGGCCCGGAGGACGTTAGCACCCCGGCTGTCAAGTAACCAGGTTAATTCGGTAGCTTTAACCTTTTCCGGCTGACAATATTCGACCTCCAGTTGCTCAGAACAATGAAATTTATCATCGCTTTTATTAGCCGCCACCTGTACCCCTGAAACTTCCGATAGCTCGGCAAGCTCACTCAGAATACTATTAATTAACCGTTCCGGCTGAGTTTCGCTCCCTAACAGGGTCAACCAGCCCGGCTCTGGCTCTCCGCGCGGTGGCTCAATCCACCACAGAAGTGGCGAGTCCGGCTTAATTTTATATGTTGATTCTTTCGCCGCCGGTTCGTTCAGTCGACTCAGCCTCGGTCCTTCAAGTACGGTCCCCGTTAAATTACAGAAACAATCGAAAAACCGTTTCTCACGCAACCTCCAATATAAAACATCTTCCCTAAAATTGTTAAAAAGATAAAAGAAAAAGTTTTTGTATTTTTCCTCGTCAAGAGAGCTAATGTCTGAAACGCCAATCGCTACCAGGTCCAGATCAAACTTTGCTAAAAAATCAGCTGTCCTGGAAAGCCAACGTTCCACTAACGGTCCCCGGATTAGACTGTCAAGCAGAAGCGCCAACTGTTTTCTCTCCACTACTCGTCCTCCTCCAGTACCCGCTCATATATTGCATCAAGATTTTTCAAAAAGACTTCCGGTCGAAAACAGTCTTCCAGCTCATCGGAACTCAAAGCCGCCTGGATTTCCGCGTCTGACTTTACCAATTCCCGAAAATCCTCCCCTTCGTCCCAGGTTCGACTCGCAAACCCCTGCACTTTTTCATAAGCTCTTTTACGATTCCAGCCGGCTCGCGCAAGGGCCACCATTACACGCTGACTGAAGACAAGGCCGCGGGTCTGGAAGATGTTCTCCTGCATCCGCTCTTCGTTTACTCTTAGTCGAGCAAATAAACGACACAGGTTTCTAACCATGTAATGGGCAAGATTGAAAGCGTCGGGAAAAGTAATTCGCTCGGTCGAAGAGTTGGTCAGGTCCCGTTCGTGCCAGAGCGCCTGAGTTTCAAAACCGTTGGAGGCGTAGCCACGCAGACACCGAGCTTGACCGCAGAGCCGTTCAGCGACTATCGGATTCCGTTTGTGGGGCATTGCCGACGAACCTTTCTGCTTATCACCAAAACTCTCCTCCAACTCCAGGATTTCGGTGCGTTGCAGGTTGCGAACTTCCAGCGCCATCCGCTCAACACTGCCCCCCAGGTTGGCCAGCACGCTCAACAGTTGTGCGTGCCGGTCGCGCTGCAGTATTTGCGTGCTGGCCGGGGCCGGCTTCAAATTAAGCTCCTCGAGAGCGATCGCCTCAATCTTGGGCGAAACCTGGGCATAAGTCCCAACAGCTCCGCTAATCTTGCCCACGGAAATAGTTTTTCTGGCTGCCTGCAGCCGCTCGGTCTGGCGACGCCACTCGGATAACCAGTTGAGACAACGCAGACCGAAAGTGGTTGGTTCGGCGTGAACACCGTGCGTGCGCCCGATCATCACCGTTTCTCGATGCTGCCTGGCGAGTCTAGTTAAAACCGCTTTGACTTCCTCAACCGCCGTCAGGATTAAATTAAGCGCTTTACGAAGACGCAGTGATAAGGCTGTGTCCTTGACGTCCGAGGAAGTTAAGCCCCTGTGCAAAGGAGCGGAAAGCTCACCTAAACCTTCTTGAAGAACATCCAGGAAGGCCAGTAAATCGTGTTTTAGCTTCTTCTCTTTTTCTTCTACCTCTTCTGCCGTCCAACTTACCCGCTCAACAATGTTTTCAAACTGTTCGGTCGATATCTCACCTTCAGCGGCAAAGGCCCTCAAGACAGCTTTTTCAACCTGCCACCAGCAGCTATATTTTTTCGTTTCCGACCAAAGGTCATTCATTTTTTCAGTCGTATATTTCTGATGCACATAAATTACCTCCTCTGGAATTAATGACTGAACAGGCGCCTGCCGGCAAAAACAAGGCAAATTCCGTGCTGGTTGGCCGCCGCGATTACCTCCTCATCGCGAATTGAACCACCTGGAACAACGATAGCATCAATGCCGGCTTCTGCCGCCATCTCCACGTTATCAGGGAAAGGAAAAAAACCGTCGGAGGCAAGAACAAGCGGCCGTCCTTTGAACTCGGGATGATGCTCTCGCAGTTTTTGCGTCGCAAGCTTTACCGCATCCACCCGGCTCTGCTGGCCGGCGCCCACCCCCAGCGCCATGTCCCGCGTTCCTACTACCGCGGCATTGCTGGTCACGAACCGGACCAGCCGCCACATCTGTTTAAGCGCCTGCTCCCCGTCTTCTGTCGGAGAACGTTCACTCACCGGCTTCCAGTCCTTATAAATATCATCCCTTGCTTCAACTGACTGGTAAAGGAAAAGGTTGGCAAAACTTTTAAAATCTTCCCCTGTCTCAAAAATCTCCGGCGGCGCTTCGATGAGTCGCGGCCGCGTCTGATTTGCCAGCGCTTCAACCACTTCGTTCTCAAACCCGGGAGCGACAACCACTTCAATAAAATAATCCTCAATCTGCTCCAAGCATTCGGCGGTAAAGGTTCTGTTAAGGCCAAGCACCCCCCCATAGGCACTTTTAGGATCTCCGGCCCAGGCGGAATTAATTACCTCCTCAAGCCGTTCACCGGCCGCCCACCCGGTCGGATTGGTGTGTTTTATCATGGTTGCCTCCGTCCGTTGATCTCCCAAGAGCCTAAAAGCAGCTCGCAGGTCGAGACAGTTGGTGTAAGAGAGCGCCTCGCCGGCAACTTGGTTGAACGGTAATTTTGTCTCCGACTTACCGTAAAACGCCGCCGCCTGGTGGGGATTTTCCCCATAGCGCAGGTTGTCCAGACGGCGCGGCGCTACCGGCACCGCCGGTGAGTCGGAAGCGTCGAGACAGCCGGCAAATTCAGCGTCATAAGATAAGCACCGTCCAATAGCTTTTCTGGCCAGCCGCCGTCGTATTTCTTCGGACGGCGGATAGTTTTCAATCAACAGTTCCGCCCCCGCCCGGTCGACTACCGGCAGAACCTGGCGATAATTCTTGGCCGCGGCTCGTAACATGCTCACACCGCCAATATCCACCTTCTTTAAGTTTACCTCCCCATCCTCGCAGTGAAACGGGGTTAAATCAACAGCCACCCCTTTTATGTTTAGTCGCTCCTCACCCTCCCCAAGCAGAGCCGTGTACAGGTCCGGATGCAGGGTCTTAACCTGGCCCTGCAGACGGGGGCTGAGCTTAAAGATATCTTCGATTGTTTCGCACTTAACCCCCCGCTTTCTGCACCAGTCGGCCGTTCCAGCCGTGGCAAGTAAATTAAACTCGCCCAGCCTGCTCAGGGCTTTTACAAAATCAGCGTAAGACTCTTTGTCATACAGGGATAGCAAAAAATAATCTTTTTTAGTCATAGCATCCATTCTTCCTTTTCATTATAAATTGGTCCAGAATCAGTTAATTCGCTCTCGTATAAAATTAACCGGTCAAGACTAAACTCCGGCCTCTTCTCCGGCTCCTCACGCAGCCAGGCGTTAACCGCTTCCCGACAGCGTTTTGGTTCTTTCAAACGCATCAATGTCACGTGCGGAACGTAGTCGTGGTTCTCAGGCTCAAGTCCAACGTATTCTCCCACTGCCTCAGACGCTTCAAAAATTTTTTCCAGCGGCTTCCGGGGCTTTATCCCCGCCCAGATAACACGCGGAAAAGATGGATTGGGGAAGGCACCATATCCGCCTATTTTTGCCTCAAGCGGCCCCGGTGTCGGCAGACGTCTCTGCAAGCCGGAAGTAAGCTGCCGCCGCTGCTCTTGCGTGATATCGCCAAGGAACTTAACGGTGACGTGAAAATTTTCCGGTGCTACCGGCTTGGTCTCCGGCAAATCCAGCAATTCAGACTGCCTGGCCGCCAAAAAATCACGCACCGGCTCTGCTATCGGAAAACCTAAAAAAGCTCGCATAAATTAAAACTCCTTGTACCTGTTTAGCGTCTCCCTTAATCCCCTCTCCCCCACTGGGGGAGAAAAAATGGAAGACGCTAAACAAGTAAAACTCCTTTTAGTTTTGCTATGTTTGAAAGGATTGTTGTCATGCTTCAAATGCCGTCATTGCCAATAGGCCACCGTGTCCGAACTTGATCCGGGGATCAAGCCGGCAATATAACACCACCGATCGTCATTGCCCGGCTTGACCGGGCAATCCAGTGACCTTAATTTTGACTTTCGACTCGCTCCTCGCGCACTAAAACCAGCGCCAAGCGCTTCGTCCCTTGCGCTCGAGCGCCGGGGATATCAACAAATTAACAACACTTCAGTTGTCGTCTGACCGATAACCGGGTAAAATAGTGTGCAATTATTGAACTTAATTAAAATCTCTTCCAGCAATAATTTTAATAAAGGAGATGTCATTATGTTAGAGTTTCTCAAGAAAAAAAAGAAATATCTAAAAGAACCGTGGCGCTTGCGAGTTCACCTCGCTTACCTGCTAATTATCAGTTTTGCGCTCTCCGCGACTGATCCTCGCTCCCCTTACTACTGGATTGGCACCGGCTTGATTTTTGTTGGTGTGGCTATCCGCGCCTGGGCCTCGGGTATAATAAAGAAGGACAATGAGCTTGCCACCGACGGACCTTATTCCCTCTGTCGCAACCCGCTTTACGTGGGGAATTTTCTGATCGGTTACGGTTTTTGTTTCATTAATTCCCATCCACTAAGCTACCTGGCAATTACTGCTTACTTTTTACTTATCTATCCCTTCACTATTAAAAAAGAAGAACAAAAATTACAAAGATTCTTTGGCCAGAGCTTCACCAATTATCGAGCCAGCGTTCGCCGGTTTATACCCCGGCTTACCCCATACTCGCGTCTTGGTGGCTGGAGTCTGAGACAGTACCTGATCGACAACAAGGATTTTCTTAACGAGGGCGCCGTCCTGCTGCTCTGGATTTACACAGCCTACCATTTCTTTTAATTCGGCGAGTTATTGAGCTAATTTAGTGGCCAGCTCAACGACTCGTTCGCCCAGCTGTTCACACTGCTGTCGCACCCGGCTGTCAGGTTCGCCAACGGAGACGGGGCCGTAGTGGTCACCGTCGTAAATTCCCGGCACAACCATCCCATGAATCAAAAAGGCGTGGATTAAATCAAGTGCGGTTGTTTCGTTACCGCCGCCGACATGAGCCGAAGAGGCGAAAGCGGCTCCTACACGTCCGCTTAGCTGACCGTGTAATTGAACGCTTTCATCAATCAGCTCCTTGACTTCGGCAGCCATAGAACCGTAGTAAGTGGGGGAACCTACGATTATCGCGTCGTAATCAGTCAGTTCAGAAGCGTCAATTTTATCAACGCTCGCCAGTCTTACTTGCCCCCCCGCTTCCTCACCACCCTCTGCAACATGTTCTGCCATTCTTTCTGTGTTGCCTGTGCGCGAGTAATAGGTAACTAACACGGAACTCATTAATAATCACCCGGTTTTAAAATTATTTCATCAAGTGATCGCTTTGGCACATGATGCACATCGTCTTGATCTCGATAATATTTTACTTTTTCCTCACCCCCCTCGTCAATCACGACTTCTTCCGCCGGCTTCCCCAGAGCAATAACAAATTGAATCTCATAACGTTCGCTCAACGCCAGTTGTGAGCGCAGCGACTCTTTGTCCAGAGCTCCAATAATACAGCCGCCAAGTCCTCTTTCTGTGGCTCCAAGCAGAATCGATTGCGCGGCTATACCAGCGTCGTACTCAAAACTTTCGGCAATTTCGTTGTCTCCAAGCACCACTATATAAGCCGTTGGTCGCTCGGCCGGGGCCGGTTCCGTCCACTGTTCAATATAACCGGCCCAGGCAAGAGTTGGAAAAATTTTCTGGTTCTCCTCCTCGGTAGAAGAAAGGATATATTTTAATGGCTGTCGGTTGGCAGCGCTTGGAGAAAGCCGGGCCAGGTCGACTAATTCCTCCAGAGTGGGTAGAGAAACTTTATGACCAGAGTCAAAACGACGATAGCTGCGCGTCTTCCGAACAAGTTCATTAACCTCCATTGGAACCACCTCAGATAATTATACCGGTATTTTTGAAACTTTCGAGCAAAAACGATGCAGCCGACTGAGCCCGCCCAGCTTCACCTCACGGCGGTCAACATATTCTCCGGCAGGGCAGTCAAGAAACTGGCTGGGCTGGCGCCACTTCCAACTTCCCATAATTTTGCGGCGCCAGGCGAAGGTTAAAACTACCTCCTTCCGGGCGCGACTGTAAGCCAGATAGAATAGCCGTTTTTCAATCTCAAGCTTGTTCGAATCAGGACGTTTGCCGAACGGATAAAGGGGCCAGGTCCCTTCTTCAAGCATGGCAATAATGACCACGTCAAACTCTCGTCCGCAGAGCAATCGAGGTGTAGCAACAACTACTGCCTCTTCCTTGTCGACATTAGCCTCCCCAACCTCGCGAGCTCGAATTGAGTCCAGTAACTCTTTCAGAGCCGTAAAGCTTATAACATCTTTCACTCCAGGTAAAGCCTCCAACCGCTGGTGCATTTTACGTGCCTGGCGTAATAGACTTTTGTCTCGCGCCAGATTCATCTTTTCTTTTATCAATTCCAGTAATTTTAGCAGGGAAATATTCTCCCCTGAACTAATCAAGTTCTCCACAAATTCTCTCAAGTTATGTAAAAATTGCTTGCCGGTCGCGCTCTTAACGGGAAATCTCCCCGCCTGGAAAACTTCTTCAACCAAACGACCGGCGGCAGCAAAATTTCTGAGCCCCTCAGAAATTTCCGTCGGATGAAATATACGCAACAGTCGTAAAATATAAAAATCCGCCGAATTCCCCCGCTGCTGACCGGATTGGCTGAGTGCTACTGTCAAGCGAATTATCGACTCAACTATTCTCGGGACCTCCCGCGACCAAAAATTCATATTTTGTAATATAACCGAGCGACAGGACTTCCTGGCCAGTTGTTCCTTAATTACCATCTGCCGGTTATTCAAGCGGCTTACAACAGCTATGTCGGCGGGTTCTACCCCTTCATCTAAATACTTTATAACCTTGTGAGCTATGAACTTTTGCTCCTCATCGGCATTGATAGCTTCAAAAACTGCCGGCGCGGAGCCATATGCCAGGCCAGATTTGTCGCTCAAATTTGCCGGTTTTAACTCGGGATATTGATCTTTTTTAGTGTTCCCTTTAGCTTCCAGAACATCCATCAGGGCCGCCCAGAGCAGAGTTTTTAAGCGGTAATTTTTAGTCAGTGTCATTACACGCGATTCTGGAAAATAGAGCCGGAATTGTTCTCGACCATTAAAATCAACAGATTCCTCGTTGCCCCGGATCGTCAGCGGATCACCTGAAGCAAATATACGCTTGTCCGCTGACTCAAACTGGGTGAGTAAATTAAACTGCAGGGGCGTTAAACTTTGAAAGTCATCAACAAAGACTATCGAATAATCGGTCAAAAACTGCTTGCCTAACTGTGGGTGCCGCCGGAACAGGTCGATAGAAACAAACAAAAGATCGGCGTAATCAAGGGCGTTACGTTTTCTTTTTAAGCGCCAGTATTTCCTATAAAAAGTAACAACGTCCTGTTCTTTTCCGGCCGCATTTTTTTGTAACGACTCGGAGGGAATCATCAGCTGACGACGATATTTGCCAGCCTGTCTGTAATAATATTCCGCTTTTTCTGACTTTAGCCCGCCCGCTGATGTTTCACAGACTAATCGCCACAAGTCGCGGGCCTCGCTACCGCTCAGCAGGTAGAAGTTGTCATCATACGACGAATCAAACTGTTTTAGAAGTATCTCACCCCGGTAAGTCTCCGTTAATAATTGCAAGCAAAAAGCGTGAAAACTGTAAATTTTATGCGTCGGCGGACTAAAATTAAATTTACGAGCAACCGATTGACTAAATTTTTGGCGGCGCCGGCGAAGGTTGGCCGCCGTCTCCGCGGACGGTGCCAAAATAAGTAACTCTTCTCCAGGCGCTTGCAACAGTTCGGAGAGAAAAATGGCTCGTATGAGCAATTCCGTCTTCCCCACACCTGCCATACCCTGCAGGTAAATTGAGTTGTCATCTTTGAAATAGTTTTGGAGTATTAAGCGCTGCCGATTATTTAACTCCGGGGGGGTATCAAGGTAAGCTTTCGCTTGAGCACGCTTGGCTGGCCGTAAATGCTGAAAATTTTTCTCGACAGGGGAATTCCCTGGCAAGATTAACTTCCCGTGTAAACCATGGTTAAAAGCCGGGGAGCTGCCGGTATAAAAAGTACATAACTGTTCAAGCGGATATAATCTCTTCCTCGAACTTTAAAAAAGGCGCCCTTACCCCGCCAGAACCAGCGGAGTAAGGGCATTTTCATCAAACTTTTCCCATCAACTACCGCATCTCAGCGACAAGATGGATTCTTACCAACGGTTACTCGACAGTAGCCTCAGGACGAATGTTGTCCAACGTGGCCGGACCAATACCGCTCACGTTAGCAAGGTCGTCGACAGACTCAAAATCACCGTGTTCTTCCCGGTAACTTATGATGTCATCCGCTGTGGCGGGACCAACGCGATGTAATTCCGTTAACTCGTCAGCGGAAGCAGTGTTGATGTTGATAAGATCTGCTTCGTCAACATCGACTTCTTCCTCTTCTTCCTCAACGCCGCGAATTGTATCAAGCGTCGCCGGTCCAATCCCACTAACATCTGTCAACTCATCAACACTGGAAAAAGGCCCGTGCTGGTCACGATAAGCAATAATGTTTCCGGCTGTCGCGGGACCCACACCGTCGAGAGCGGTCAACTCAGACTCTGTCGCAGTGTTTAAATCAATTCCCTGGACGAGAACTTCCTCGGCCTCTACCTCGGGTTCCGGTTCGGGAGCTTCCACCGGGTCAGGTTCCGGGGCCGGTTCCGGTTCTTCTGGCACTTCCGGAGCCTCCGGGGCTACCGGTTCTTCCGCCGGTGCGGGCGGTTCTGCCGGGTCAGGTTCTTCCGGTTCCTCGGGTCCACAACCCAGCGTAAACACCAGGGCCAGGGCAGTTAAACAAACAACAAAATACTTCACTACTATCCCTCCTTAAAAATTAATTAAACTTAAAGTTTTAAAAATTCACTGCATGCCTCTAAAAGCTACAAGTTCACTACCATTAATACTATATAATCATTTTAGACGGCGCAAGTCAAGGCAAATTTCAGACATATCAAAAATTATGGACCCAGGAAAGGAAAAGGGTCCGTCTCAACTCTTATTGATTCCCCGTCAGTAAATAAGATTACATGACCGAGCTGATCAGTGCGGAAAATTTCTCGCACTCCCCTGTTTTCAAGATTTGAAACTACTTCAGGGGACGGAAGCTCGTCGTCCGGGCCTGCTTCTGAGGTAGAAATCAAGGCATAGTCCGGCTGAACATATTCCAAAAAGGCCTCCGCCGTCGAATCTTCTGAACCGTGATCAGCCACCTTCAGAACATCGGCCGATAACCTATTGCCCCATCGATATGTTAGTGATTCCTCCTTATCTTCTGGTAGATCACCGGGAAAAAGAAAACTAACCTCGCCAAATTTAACGTAAAGTACGTGGCTGGCCGCCTCCGGGTGACGCTGTTCGGGATCACCATAAATTACCTCCGCTTTCACAGAAGCACCAAAGTCCAGCTCTGCACGATCTTGCAGCTCACGCCTGGTAACTCCCTGTTGTTCAGCAAGCTCAACAAGCCTCTGGTAAGCGTTAAAATGTGGTTCGTAACCAGTTAAATAAATTTTCCCGACATCTACTCCACCTGCCTCCAGCAGATCCGGCTGAACACCCAGGTGGTGACTGTAAGGTACAAGATTCAACATTTTATCAATTTTTTTCAGACCTATCCGGGAAAAGAAAGGTAGATATAAACGCGGTGCCCAGTTATAGGCTCGAACTCCACGTTCAGCCGGGTCGGCTCCCTCCCCCCCGTCAATCAGGACTGTTTTGTTGTCGGGGGCCTGGAGTAAAAATCCATCACCATAGCCAACGTCAAACATTACCACTGCAAATTCTTCCGGTTCGCGGCCGGGGATAGTGCCGTCCCCCAGAATTTTTACTCCATCGGCAAACTGATCCACTCCAAGCAGAAAATCAACATAAGCAGGGGCGGCGTAATACCAGAGTCCCGCTGCCAGAGCCAGCAGAACAAATATTATGACCCAGCCTAACAGAGAGGGCTCCTCAACTACTTCTTCTGGATCAACTTCCTCTTCAAAATCTGAAAATCTCCGGCCCATCTTTTCGCCTGCCTTCCCTGATAGAAAAATTGTAACTACTCACCTTATCCCCCCCTTAACGGGGGGAAAACAAAGGGGGGTGAAAAACGGTTTTTAAGACCTTTTTGCCCCTCACCCCCGAATCAAGTCCGGGGCAGGCTCTGACCGAGAGGGGATAGATGAGTAGTTATGAAAAATTAATGAACAACAGCCATTTCACGTATTTCCTCCAGCGTAACCGGCCCGATACCGGAAATATTTTTCAATTCCTCCAGGTTATCAAATCCACCACGTTCCTCCCTGTATTCAACAATTTCAGCAGCACGCACGGGGCCCACCCGGGGTAATTTTACTAAATCCTGCTGACTGGCCGAATTAATATTAATTCGGTCGGGCTCGCTGACCGCCGGCGCAGCGGGAGCTGTCGCTTCGTCGAGGCGGACGTAATCTTCCATTTGCTGAATAGTTGCCGGCCCCAGGCCGTCAATATTTTGTAACTCTTCCAGGCTTGCAATCCCCCCCTGTCGCTCCCGGTAGCTAATTATCTCCTGCGCCGTCACCTCTCCAACCCGGGGCAATTCCTTCAATTTATCAATATCCGCTTCATTTATATCTATCTCCGGCCCTGCCTCCTCCTGCGGTAAATCTGCGACAACCACGTCAGGTCCGACGGTTGCTTCCGGTCGAATGTTTTCAACCGTCGAGGGTCCGATACCGCTTATTTCCTTCAAATCATCGATAGTCCTGAACTGGTTACCGGCCTCCCTGTATTCCAGTATACTCTTTGCCGTCGCCGGACCTACCTGGGGGAGCTGCTGTAGTTCCTCAAAAGAAGCAGCGTTGACGTCAATCTTCCAGTCGAGTTCAATCCGCTGTTTCTCGGACTCTGAAGTGACATAAAGATTTAGTTCTGTTTCGGGAAGTTTGTTCAGTTTGGGGGAAGGCAACTCTCGATCTTCTTCGCCGCTTACTTCATCCGCGTGGTAAGTCTCATAGCGCATCGACACACCCGGTAGGGCAATAATACACAAAAAAACCAGCGCTAAGACAAAAAACAGCTGATCCTTATTCACCACAAACTCCTCCCCTGCTATAGGTTAGAGCCGCGGTTTACCAGCCAGTTTCTCTGGCGTCGGCATCTTCAATTTCCCCCTCGGCCGTCCAATCATGAAACTCTTCAGGACGATTATAGGGGATCGCCGACAGTTCGCGACCATCTGTCCGAAAAATAACGGAGCCGTCTACTTCTGTGAAAAATAAACGGTCTATCGGAAAGTGCTGCTGGTATTGCTCCAGCGTATTTTCCACTCCGTCCGCGACAAATCGGGGTTCAATTTCAATATAAGTTGAGGAGGAAAAGACTACATAATCCGGATCAACTGCGTCCAAGAAACTACGGTTAAAACTGGCATCACCAGCGCCGCTGGACGGCACAGACATTACATTGTTGTCCACGTAAAGGTCCTGCATCGCCATTATATCTTCTTGGGCTTCTTGTTCTATATCGCCGGGCAAAAGAAAGGAGACGTCACCATACTGTATTTGAAAGACTATCGACTGATTTGCGGCTCCGTTTTCACTGTAATCGGGACGGGGCGGAGGATTTAAAGCATAAACCTCTAAATCCACGTCCCCATGCGGATAGGAGTTGCGTTCCGCATAAACACGCTGACCCCGCTCAGCCCGTTCATAAGGGATATTTTTTCTCTTAAGCTGTTTCCACCAGCGCTCCCAGTTGCCGTAATAATCGTTCTGAAACCAACTGGCGTTCTGATATTGAGCGTAATGATCGTCCTGGAGGGCCTGCACGAAACGTCCCCTTGTCAAGCCCCCATTGGATGGAGCTAAAATCTGCTCGGCAAAAGGTCCCATTGCCCTGTCAACTACGAAATGTTCAGCCATGTATGCCATGCCGCCACTGCGCCGGGGATGAGCTGACTGCAAGGCCAACAAATCAAGTGTTTTAACCCCGTGGTTCAGAAAAAATTTAGATACCGTCTGCCGGCCCGTATCCCGCCGGTCAGCAAGATTATCACGATCATGCCAGTCCCATTTGCGACTGCCGGCATTAAACAATAAATTGCTCCCCGCCGGCGTCCGGAGGGCTATCGCTTCTCCGTAGCCAACATCAATAAAAGTTAGCTCCAGCTTGTCCGGGTTTTGATGAAAAGTAAAGGAGGCCAGAAAAACTAACACCACCACCAGCCCGATAAAACTTGCTACTGCAGTCGAGGGTGCCATTGGAGCAACGTCAAATAATTTGTCAGACAACCAGAACCAGAAACGTTTTAAGAGCCCATAAACCGTATCCCACCAAATAAATACAGCCAGACCACCGTAAAAAACCAGCAAATGCCAGGGTGTAAAAGCACTGACTGCCGGATAGGGAAATATTTCAACAGCTATATGTGATACCCAGAGAAATAAAGTCACTGCCAGGTAGTTACCGGCATTTAAGACCAGCGCAAGCCAGGGTCCAATCGTGGGAATTAACCCTAATAAACCGGCGAAAAGCCCCAGGGGGACAACCACACTAACCAGTGGGATTGCAGCAAAATTAGCAAATATTCCCGCAAAGGGGTACTCCTGGAAATAATAGGCGCTCAGAGGCAGCATCATACCAATTTGAATTGCAAACTGCATAGCAATGAAACTGCGCAGTGGTCCGGGAACATCCAGGAAACCAATCCCCCCGGCAATAATATATTGGTTGTCGACCTTCGAGGCATACCAGAAAGCAAGCGCCCAGAAAGCAATATATGGGATATAAACATACCAGGTCAAAAAAGTGTTCCAGTAAAAGACCAGTAACAGAACAGTCAGCGTCGCAACAATCCAGAAGAGAATAAAACTTAAACCGCTTAGTTTCTGTAAGATCTGGTCGGCCGGTCCTGATATTAACGCAAGACATAACACAGCGGCAAAGGAAAGGGTAAAGGAGGCTTCAAACACGTAACGGGGGCTAAAAATCAGTATTAATAAAGCTGCGACAGACACCCCCACCAGCACCGAATTACGCAGACCCTGGTCCAAAAAAGCAAAGGTAAGCAACATCAGGCTGGTCATGATAGCGGCCCGTACCGTAGCCGGTCGCGCTCCGGTAATTATGGTAAATATTACCAGTGAAACGATAATAAGCGGTACATAGAGCTTGGCCGGTATACGCAAACCGGCGAAAAGTGCCCAGAAAGCAGCGGCAATTACACCAACGTGAAGCCCGGAAACTGCCAGTACGTGCATTGTCCCGGCCCCGCGAAACTCTTTCTCAATTAATCTCGCTTCTTCTTCTTCCTCCATAAAGGGGGTCGTTGAATATTCAAGACCTTCCCTCAATCCCAGTGTCGCCCCCCCGAGAAAGGCCGATTGTGGATAGGGCATCGTTAACTTTATAACTTTCAGCATCTCTTCCTGCAAGGCCAGCGACCAGGTTACAATTGGATTCCCCCCCTCATCATCTATGATTTCTACGGTTTGCGGAGTCCACATTGTCCCAAACATGCCCATGTTATTTAAATATTCTTTATAACTGAAACCCCTGGGGACTGTACGATCCATTGGTTCCCCCAACTCACCGGAGACCCGTATTTTATGACCGTAAACCTGGTTCCGAGCGAAGTAATCGTAGTCATAATCCCCCCATGGCCTCACCTGTATTAATATATCCCCGCCACTAACCTCATGTTCTCTTTCCATGGCAGGAGTTTCCCATACCCTCTCCGGTCGCATTCTAAGTCGAGTTTTGTCCTCATACACCTCGGGAGCAGCCACCACTCGCCCTTCAATGACTCGGTGGTCTTCCCGTTCTTCTGATAAGTATTCGGTTATGTGACCGGGATAAAGCTCCCCCAGGCTCAAAGAATACCGTCCCTGGCCAATCAGAAAGGCTGTCGCAATAAGAAGACAATAGAAAGCAATTCGCAGGTAGTATGAACTCCGCGCCCCAAGCGACTTATTTCTTTCAAACCAGAATACACCCACTGTAATAATTGCCAGAACAATTACAACTGACCAGAAAGTGGGCTGTCCCTGGGGATAAATCGGATAGAATACACCAAGCGCAATTCCAAGGATAAAAGAATAGGTGAAAATCATCAGGAGACTGAGAAGAAAATCACGATCCATGTACTATCTACCACCTTATTAGGTTATTTGTGGGATAAAAATAGTCTCACGGCAAGGGCTGACCGGGGACAACCGGCTCAATTGAAGAGTAATAATCACGGTTCATCTCGGCCAGCTCCTCAAATCTGTACCAGTCGTTTACCAGCAATACAACCAGACCTAACAGAAACGCTCCAACAATCATTCCAACAAGCCAGAGTATCTGGTCATCACTCATCTTCTTCGCCTCCGAAAAAGAAATTGATTTCACGGCTCGCGCTGTCTGGGGAATCAGAGCCGTGAATAATATTTTGCGGTGAACCGGTGCCAAACTCACCTCGTATGGTCCCGGGAGCGGCTTCGCGCGGCACTGTTGCTCCCATCAATTTACGAAGTCTACCAATCGCATTAACTCCTTCAACTACAGCAGCAACGATCGGACCGGAAATCATGAAATCAATTAAACGCTCGTAAAATGACTTGCCCCTGTGCTCAGCGTAAAACTGACGCGCCTCCTCTTCCGTAAGTGAAAACAGCTTCAATCTTTGGATTTTCATTCCGTCCCGTTCAATTCTGTTTAACACTTCTCCAATTAAATTATTCCTTACCGCATCGGGCTTCAATAAAATCAACGTCGACTCCAACTTTGCTATTCCTCCTAATATGGGCTAATCCGAAAAATTCATGGATCCCATGAATAACCGGGCTAATGCACTTCACTTAATAATAACAAACTTTGTTGAACTTTACCTATTTTTTTCTAAGTTTTTGAAACTCAAACGCATGTTTTACAATATTTCCCGCCAGTTGTGTTATTAGCCGCATCTTCAGCTTATCCTTATTACCCATCCTCGCCCCCGACTTCTTCTCGGTCGCCCTGACGACACCAATTGTCTGCCCGGAAGCCCTCAGCGCTGCAGCCACACCGGCACCCGGTCGCGGCTTATCCAGTATATTAGCCTGGCCCAACTCGGCAATCGTTCCTATCTCACCTGTTCCAATTTCTATTTTTATGTTATTCAATCGACTGCGATCCATCCACTCCCCCTCCTTCATCCCCATCTGCCCGACTAAGACGTTTGAGTCTTCCGTTGAAACCAGAAAGACTACCACCTGTTTAACTCCCAGAATTTTAACAACTGAATTAACCAGGTAACGCAGCGTTTCCACGGGCTCCATGGTCGCATTGACACGCTTACCAAAATCGATAATCTGAAAAAATTCGTCCGAGTTGAGAGGCTGCGACTTGACCTTCCGCTCCAGCTTGTTTAATTTATCTTTATATTTCTGTTCCGTTTCATTTCTTACCAGGCTGACGTGATTACTTATCTCATCACGCCAGCTCTGTGAAATAAATATAAATACTACGATGATTATCAACAAGATGACAAAACCGGTAATAAAGACGCGACTTCGATAAGTTGCCCAATCGACAGTTAGCGGTTTGGGCAAATAACCTATTTTTATCAGTCCCGTGCGGTCACCATGAAATTCAACCGGAACATCTAACTCGTAAAATGAAAAAGTCCCCAGCTCATCGTCTTCGAATTCAACCCATTGTTCTCCCGGAAACAACAACCCCTCCTCACGATCGCGCAATCTTTCCTCATTAATCCAGCTGCGGACTTCCGAATCCAAATTTTCGTTTATGCTGCTGACAAATAAGCGGCCCCGGTCGTCCATAAAACCGATGTAAGCGATGCTAAACTCATCCCCCGCTTCGGCGAGCTGATTCACGGCTGTGTTAAGAGTGGAGTAGTCCAACGACAGGAAGGGATCCACCAGTGCGCGGGCCAGCAACTCCGGTAGCTTTTCGTAATGCTCCTGGTGAGCTCTTTCGACCAGTCCGGAACCCCACCAGAGCACAGCAAAGGTAAAGGATACAAAAGCCGCCAGTACCACAACAACAATATAATTGCGTATCTTATCTACCAGTGCAGATTCCATAAACCTAAGACTCCCAACCCGGTCGGTTATGCCCGGTTAAAATTGT
This sequence comes from uncultured bacterium, assembly GCA_964566495.1. Taxonomy (GTDB): domain Bacteria; phylum T1Sed10-126; class T1Sed10-126; order T1Sed10-126; family T1Sed10-126; genus T1Sed10-126. Next base: position 41,626 of record CAZMIT010000001.1, read on the forward strand.
TCGAGATCGGGTAGTTGTTCCCGCTGATCATTGTCCGGCTCGTCTTCGTCCAGAACATCCAGCTCTTCAAGTTCCTCTTCTACTTCTTCCCGGTCTGGTTCGGGGGCCGCAAAATCTCTCTCCTCAAGTGCCGGTGAAGTTATTGTAAATACCGGCTCCAGGTATTCGTCGTAAAAATCTGGATCAACACCATGCTCGATTAAAATTTCACGACAGATTTCCAGATCACGGATCATTTCAAGTCCCTGCCGTTTTTCAATCAAAGCCTGAGCAGCATCCGGATCGATATTTTTAATACTCATTAGCTCTTCGGCGGTTACCATATTTACATCCACTTCTAACTCTATCTCATGTGCCAATAATTCACTCAACACTTCGTGATCTACAGCCGGCACCTCTAACACGTCGTCAAGACTTAAAAACGGTCCGACTTCTTCACGATATTCTATGATCTGGCGAGCAATTTGCTCACGCTCTTCCGCTTCTTCAGCTAATCCTTCAAGCCGGGTAATCTGGTGAATTCCATCAATATTCAGATTTATGGGCACCGGAGTAATCTGATGAAGCTGCTCGCTGATCATCCGGGTAGTCCGCTCAGCATCGGCAGGATCTTCTATGACATGGGGCGTGATAAAGAAAATTAGTTCGTTTTTACTGACAGTCTCTTGACTGGTTTTGAATAAATTGCCAATAACCGGTATTTCCCGAAGTAACGGAATTCCGAATTCACTGAAAGAAATTTCATCTTCAATTAGTCCCCCCAGTACAACCGTGTGACCGTCCTGTACAAGAACTGAATTTTCGATTCTGTTTTCATCTCTTCTGTCGTCCCCTACAAAATCATCCTTTCTTAATTCCAAATCCATTCGAACAAAACGATCCCGGGTTATAGTGGGAGTTACACTCAACATTGTTACGGCGTCCCGCTCCCGCTGCTCTGGGACACGCTCTCCGATGGGTCCAACCATCTCATCGTAAAATTCTGTCTGCCCTTTACTAAAAACCGCCGACCTATTATTAATTGCCGATATCTGCGGTTTAGCCATTATCTCAGTTTCACGTTCTTCTTCCATAAAACGTAAGACAGCATGAAATTGATCCTGATTGAGTATCGCGTGAAACTCTTCCCCTCCCAAATACCCACCACCGGATTCCACTAAACTAACGTCCTCTTCCAACGGTGACTGATCGGGATCAAAGATCCATCGTGCCCCATATTGCTCTTCCTCATCCAACGTATATTCAAGAATAATTCCTTCAATGAAAACTTGTCGCTGCCATTGATCAAGTTGTTTAATTAATTCTTCCACCTGCGGCACAAGATTCTGAGGGGTTGAATAAATGATTGTGTTTGTGGGCCCATCATGGGAAAAAGAGACGGCAAAGTCAGAGACATCCGCCCCCTCCGCCTCCTGCAGCGTTTCCACAATCTCCTCGGCACGGGTGTTTCGCAGCTGATAGACGTTTGTAACTATTTGCGGTGAATCCACTTCCTCAATCAGCTTGCGATAATATTCAATATTATCTTGGGGAATTAATATTGAAAAGCGGTGGTCCCCTTCGTAAAGAATACGTCCTATGTTTCGGTCGTCAAGTTCACTGGCCAGGTCAGAAGCGTCAACAAAGCGGGGCGAATAGGTGAGCACTTCATGATCAACAGTTGCCATTTCTTCCAGCTTCTCAAGCAACCGGCGTATAAACCTGGCTTCATTCTGTGAAACCACCAGCACCAACAGGTCCTCTTCCGCGTATAGAACCCGGGGACGTTCTTCCAGCTCATCGTCATAAAACTCGTGCATATCCTCATAATAATCTTCCAGGTCGTCCCCCAGTTGATCCGGCTCCACCTGCCGGGGAGTATAGGTGATTATCTCCCGACCGTCGTCAACTTCGATGTCACGGTCTACTTCTTCTAAGAAGCCCTCCAGCCGGTCCAGGTAAGCCGGTTCAGTGGAGGAAAGGAGAAAGGCGGCCTGGGCGGGGATAGTAGTTTGAATAGTTATTCCGCCCATCCTGTCGATTAAGGAAGCCGCTTCTTCAAAGTGTATATTATGGACGCTTACCCAGCGCCAGTGTCGATCATCTATATACTCCCCGGGCCGGCGTTTCATCGCTTCCATCATCTCAATAGCGATTTCTTGGATTTCCGGGGGGGCAAAAAGTAAAATACTCTCCAGCGTCTCCACCGGCACAATCGTTACCTGATTAAGGTAATCCTCTATTTCTCGTTCTATTCGCAAATCCTCGAGGTCCCCCGGGTCTTCTATATCGACGTCAACGTCAATTTCATCGAGATCAATAGCCTGTCCTCCTAAAATAGCAGTTACCTGATCAGCTATTTGCTCGACGTCATAACCTTCCATTTCTACAAACCGAAAGTGGTCACTGATGACGCCGGGGGCATCAAGCTTGTCCACCAGGAGCTCAATTCGAGACAATAAAGTTGGATCGCTATAAATCAGCAGGGAATTGGCGGCTATATTAGCAACTATTTCGCCTCGTCCGGTAGGTAAAAGTTGATCAATTTCCTCGCGCAACTGCTCCGGGTCCCTGTATTGAAGCCGAATAACAGTCACATCAAAGCGTTCGTCCGGCTGATCTATCCCCTCAATCACTTTCTTAAGCTGACGCTGGTTGCGAGCGTAGTCCGTAACCACGATAGCGTTTCGACGATCATCAGCAAAAACCTCCCCTTCCTCGGACATCAGGGCGCCCCGCAGATCACTCGCCAGCCTTTGGGCCTCATCAAGGAATGACAGCGAATATTGAACAGTAACCATGTTACTACCGGGATGCAGATCTATTTCCTCCGGCTCGACCACCGGCACCCCTTCGCGACGCACCTGAGCAGCACTAACAATTCTTATCACATTACCATCGCTAACGCGAGCTAAATCATGCATGGCCAGAATTGTATCGAGCGCCCGCAGCGCCGATACTTCATCAAGGTTTATGGATACCCTCATGTCAGACAGCATTTCACCTTCGACTTCTGGTGGGATTACAATGTTCCAATCAGCGATTTCTGCAAGAGTATATAAAACGTTCTCCAGGGGTTCATCATACAGTTCCAGCTCCAATATCTTTGAGCGGGCGCACAACTCAAATTCAACAATTAAATCCTCTTTTGCTTGCGCTGTTACCCGAGCTGTTCTCTCGTCACCAGGAACTCGATAAGAATCAACCACCGCCCGGCCATCCGGGCCGCTGCTTATTTTCACTTCAACACCTTCCGGCGTTAAATCGTCTTGTGAACGATCAACTTGAAGAACCCCTTTACCCGACCGGTCAATATAATGCACTCGTACATCAGGCACAGGATTACCATATTGGTCGCGAGCTTCAACGACCAGCGACTCTCGAACTAATTCCCCCCTCCGGGCCTCCTGCCGGTCGCCGGAAATCTTGACTAATTCAACCGCATCACAGGGTTCCACAACCAGATTGAAATCGACGCTTAAATCCTCAAGTCCCGGAACCCGAGCTTCAACAACCGTCGGGCCGGCTTGCTCTACAGCGATAAAAGTCAGCTCAGCCCGCCCCTGCTCGTCAGTCTTGATTTCATACTTCCCACTAAATTCTCCCCCCTCTTCCCCCAACAGCCCTTCACCCTCTACAACTTCAAAAACAACATTTTCTTCCCTGAGCGGTTCCCCCTCCTCATCCCTAACTTCAACCACCAGGGGCTCAGCCGCTTCCTCAGTCACTTTAACCTCCTGTTGCTCTCCACTCACAACCTCTATTTGTTCTTGCACTTCTTCCGGCAGTTCCTCGATATCCTCAAACGGTGTGTCCGGCTCGACAACCGTTGGCTCTACCTCGGGGGGCAGTTCTTTTTCATAGACATCAACAATAATTTTGTTACCGGGACTCAGCCGGTAAATCTCATAATTATCAACCCACTGGTCAAGATCGACGACAACCCTGGTTGTTTTTACGGGATCAATTCGATACTGGCTGTGCCGTATACGACGAATATTAAACATGCCAACGCTAAGGGGAGACTGGGGAAGATCAGGTATTGTGTTTGGAATGTCAACAACAATCATTGGCGGATTATAAATACGTGAGGTTAAGTAGCTCAAGCCACCTGTGGCTTCTATGGTTATGCGAATAAACTCATCAAAAGATTCAACTTCAACTCCATGTATGACTTCCATACCAGAAGGCGGAGATACCGGCTCCTCTGTATAAAATCGTTTTGTTTCGCCTGACTCCGTCCCTTCTAATTCCTCCGCTTGTCGTTCTTCTCTCTGAACCTCTTCTAATTCTTCCTCTTCAAGCGGATCAAATTCAGGAACAATGTCAGTATCCAAATCCTCCGCCTCTATTTCCGCCAGGGGCTCACCAACAATCTCAACTTCAGATGTATCATAAGCAAACGGTTCCTCACCCTCTGGTTCTATCTCTTCCACCTCTTCAACTGCCACCCCCGGTTCCTCGCTGGCTAAAGTTTCTTCCTCAGAAGCTTCAGCTTCAGACTCATCGCCCTCTTGAGCAGGATCAGACCCAATCTCTTCGCTTCGGCTTTCTGGAGTTTCCGGCGACAAATCTTCTTCCTTGATTTGGTATTGATCCGGATTCCCGCCTAACTCCTGATAAAAATCACGGGCCCTTGGTTCATCTGGATTTTGACGCAGGATCTCCGCAAACATCTCGCGCGCCTGCTGATCATTCCCCTGGACGTATTCGTTGATTGCATCCGAAAGCTCCAGCGAAGTAGAAAAGAGGGGGACGCTCAGAAAACTTAAAAAAACTGCAACAAGCAGAAAGGTTTTCCCTATTTTCTGCCAGCACTTCCTCCATGAAGAACGACTGCGTTTGAAAAGCATTTTAGAGTTACCCTTTCCTTTGTTTAATGGCCTAATACCTCTTTGATACGGTCAAGCCTGTGCCTCAATCTGGTTGCGTAAGGATCGTCTGGGTTGTCTTCAAGATAGGAATCCAACTCATCTGCGGCAGCGGAATAATCCTGCTGTTCAATAAGTTCTTGCACTCGGTTAAGGGTCGGCTCATCGCGAATAACTCTATTCAACTCTAAAACAGCAAGGTTTGATCGTAAACTCTTATCTACCTGGAGTTCTTCTCGCGGATAAATACGCAGAAGCGCTCGCGGCAGGGGAGGCTGACCTATCTGACGGTGTTCAAATCGTTTGACAAACCAGTTGTTAAACGAGTAGACGCTGGGATCAGTCGCCAACCGGGCCGGTCTAAAACTAACATCTACCTGGTTGCTGCCCTCTATCTCATTCACAGAGGCTGTCGCCTCCCCAGTAAAAACCAGGCGTAACTCAGCACTATCCGGACGGCGAGAGATGTAAGCACGTGAAACCCCCGGTATCTCTGGTTCTCTTTCCAATAAATCAGCCTCAATATTAATTTCTCCGGTCCGCGAATATATAGCGTAAATTTGAGCTTCCCCATTCTCAAAAAGTTCGGGCAGAGCCTCTGACGGAGCCAGTTGTCTGCGACTGCTCGTGCGCAGTCGGACGCCGGCAAAATCCGGTGGAAGTCTCTCTATTTTGTTGTCATAAGCATCAAATATTGCCAGCTCCACAGAAAAAGCTCGGCCAGCTACTACCCGTTCCGGCGCCTGAACGCTAACTCTTTCCGGCTCTGCCGGCGAGACATAAAATCTATCCGAAAGATTTTCCAGTTCACCGGCACGCGCCGCCAGCTGAAGCTCTCCGGCCTCCTTATATTCGATAGAAGTCTCAACTTTACCCTGGCTAAAATCAGCAGCCGTCAGCCGGGCAAGCTTTTGCTCGGCCGGAAGCCCCCAAATTTCTATGTCTTCTTCCAGTTCCTCTATTTCTTCTACCGTATTTCCATAAAGATCTTCAGCAATTAAACGCACGGGAAAAGACTGACCGGCCTTTACTTCACCGGGAGTTTCCAGATACAGGCGCGCCAGTTCAGCCGGTCGCACACTAACCGGAGCCGAGCTCCCAAGAAGCCGCTCACGCCGGTCCTGTATTTGAAGTGACATCACTTCAGCAACAAAATATTGCACATCCATAACAAATGCCGGCGCCTGCAGCTGATCAGCACTGATTTGGGCCGGAAACACCTCGCCATGACCAGTTGACTCGATGGTTAGTGGAGCAATATCTTCCGGCACCTGTTGCAGTGGATTGCCAAACCTGTCCAGCAGTTGAATCGAAACTCGCACTGTTTCCCCGGCTGTACTCTGTCCCGGTGTTCGGACCGCCACTCGATGAAAGTCTGCCGGTCTTATCTCTACCGGGCTGCTCCACTCTTCTAAATCATACTCGTAAAATTCCACAAATATTCTTGACCGCTCAGCTTTATCGCTCCTGAATTCAGCCTCATACGTGCCGTCAATAAAACGGGCCGGCGAGATTTCCCGGTCCTGGACCTCAGTTAAATCTTCCGGGGAAATTAAAACTTCACCGGCCAAATGGGCCGGATCTTCAATACGGTTACCGTAACTATCGTAAAGCGCAAGTTTAACTTTGAAGGTTTCACCGGCTTTTGCGGTTTCGGGTGTCTCAACCATTATTTCTCCAGGCGCAGCAGGAACTATTCGTATCCTATCGCTTTCAACTGCTACTTCCTCGTCAAAAGTTTTTACCCCCAGGCGGGTTGATCTGGCTTCAGTATCACTGAACACAACCTGTGCCCGGCCATCCTCAAAAAGAGCCGGCCCGATTTCTCGATCTCTTTCCGGTCGATCACTGCTAAAAATTACGAGAGTATCACCCACTTCAGAATATCGTCGAATACGATTGCCGAACTCGTCGTAGGCTGTCAAATGTACGTCGAACTCTTCACCGGCTGGAGCTTCGCGAGGTAATCTCACCTCAATATCAGACAGCTCGCCAGCTCTGGCCCGCATCCGCGTGCTGCGTGCCTCAACAGCTCGTTCTCTATCCTCAACCAGGATCCGGAACGTCTCCGCCCGGTCGTAGACCAATTCAGTAAAAACTACACCATCCTCAAATTCTTGCGGGCTTAGCCGCTCCGGTTCAATACTTCCCGCCCCGGTGGAATGAAGCTCCACCCCGGTCCCCACTTCGGAATAGTTTTCAATTATATTGCCAAATCGGTCCCGGGCTTCGATTGCGATTCTAAACTGACGCCCCGCCGCCACCGTTTCTGGCACAGAAACAACAAATTCAGCCAGAAGACCGGGCAAGATACTTATCGGCTCGCTCGCTTTACTAATTTCTCGCACCTCGTCCTCAACAATTAACTCCACCTCTTCTGCCACCCGGTATTGTATTTCAAATTCGACTTCCCCCTCACTAATCTCCATCGCCGGTATAAACTCAGGCTCAGGAGTTTCCTGGCCAGTCGTCCGCAGACTTAAACCATTGGTCATTTCGTGATATCTTTTCACCCGGTTGCCGTGACGATCAAGTATTTTTATGCGCACCGGAAAGTTTGCCCCTGCTCTAGCTGTATCCGGGGTGTCAACTTCAAAAACCTCCGGTGGCCCCGAAGCTACGCTGATTGTCTCCGACCAGCCAGTCGCAACGTTGTCAACTTCACTCGCCTTTATTCTAATTTCTTCAGATTTATCATACTGGAGGGAAAGGGTTAGCCGGCCGTCCGTAAATTCTTCCGAGTTGACCCTTGCCGGTTGCAACTCACCGGGGCCGTCCGCCGAAAGCTCAATCGTTCGCTCCATCTCATCATAATCCTCAACCGGATTACCCTCAGCATCTACCACAGTCAGCCTGAACGAAAAATCAACGCCGGCTCGCGCTGTTGGTGGGGATTCAACTAATATTTCCTCCGGTTCTCCCGGTGTTACTACTACCGCGGAAGCGGGGCTGGGAAGAACTCCACCTACCATCACTATTATTAAAGAAACAAGCAAAACTGGTGAAAGAAAAAAGCATTTATTCGTGTTCATTCTTCATCTCCCTGGTGTATTCATTATTACAGACGCTACCAAATTTACTGTATTAAACAAGAGAACATCTAAAAATGCAAGCATTATCCGTTTTCAGGCCAGTTAAAATTACCGACTACTGATTACCGATTACTGCCCTGATCTTGTAATTTCGGAGCTGCGGTCACTACGTTTCCTTGTTTGGAATAAAGTTGAAAAATCCAGTAATTGACTATCCTCTCTTTTTCAATAAAGATTTATATATTCTTTCAAATCTCGCCGGCGAACGGCCGGAAACTCGAGCGCGGTAGTCTCGTAACCGGGTGCTGTTAACGTAATCGCAGTGTCACTTATATTTTTCACCCTGTAATCTGTCGGACCTATAGTCTCGCCGCGACGAAGAACAAAATCTTCTTCGTCCGCTATGCTCCTTATAATTGCAACTCGATGCACATCATCAATGAAAATTCTCCCCCTCGCCTCAAATCCTTCGATTTGAGGCAATTCCTCTTCTTCAGGTTCTTCATCCGGGTCATCGGGATCGTCCGGGTCTTCAGGTTCTTCCTCGTCTTCGTCAACGACAGCTTCCACTAACTCTATGTCTTCCGGGGCAACCAGGCCGAGTTCTCTGCGTGTAGCCAGGGGAATAAATAGGTCAGTGCCCACCAGTTCTGCGTATCTCTCCGGAAAATCAGCTTCTTCAATGTCTTCCGCTGGCTCTATTTCTATCTCATCCTCGATATCTTCAAGCGCCTCCAGCTCCGCCATCTGTTCGGAGTAATCGGCTGTTGGATCGAGGTTGTAACGCTCATAAAGGTCCTCGTGAGCCGTGTAAATACGAAATAAATAAAACCCGGCAACCAGGTTTAATACTACTAATATACCGGCCCCCGCCATAATAAGGTCAACCTTTTCATTAACCTGCTGCCAGAGCTTCTCAATATCCATTTAATCCAGCTCCTCCTCGGCCTCTTCCTCCAGCATATAGGCGGCCAGTTCCAGACTAACGTCATACTCATCCGGGTCGTCGGTAGGCGTTATATCTATATCAATAATGTCTACAAGCCGCTCCATTTCATTAAAACGCCAGAGCATTCGCGTTAATTCCCCGATTGTAATGTTATCAAAGGCAGCAATAATGCCCATGCTAACTACTTCGTCTCGCTCTTCAATCGGTCCTTCGTCAAAAGTTCTGATATTTTCTGACGAAATTCCCGCCGCTTCCGCTTCATTTTCCAATTCCACAATTAATTCCAGAAATTCGCCGCCCTCGGGAAGACGTCGCTCGGCTTCCAGCAACTGCTTCTGAATCTCCTCGTATTCATCAATTAGCTCCTCCAACCCCCTTGCCCTCGCTTGGGCTTCACGGATCCTTTCGACGTTCTGCTCAATTTCCTCCCCTCGCTCTACATATTCCTCCCAGCCCGGTCCAATGACGTAGTAATACCCAACCACAAGAGCGGCTATTATAAGACCAATAAGCATCACTTTTTCTCGTTGTTCCATCGCTTACTCCTCAAATTTCATCGAAAATTGCAGTACAAAAGGACGCATATCCAATTCATCCTCACCAACCACAAAGCTCTCCCTGTCCCACTCCAGACCAATTTCTTCCTCTACATAATCCAGCTCTTCTATCCAGTTACGAATTGTTGTTATATCCTCATACTCATCAGTAACCCCTTCAATAGTTAGTTCGCCCCTGGAGTAGCGAAAAGAATCAAACCAGGTGTGACTGCCCATCTCCAGACCTTCATGCGGGTCAGTCAACATACTTAACTGGAGCAGAAAATCTAAGATCCTTGCCCTTTCCTGTTCTAATTCCTCAATAACCCTGAGCCGCTGAGCAATACGATCGCGATCGCTTTCCAGTTCGTCTTTGCGGTTAATAATCGGTTCAAGCTCTCCGTATACTTCAAGCGACTGTTCATAAACCTGCCGCCGATTTTCATACTGCAAGTATGCAGTCGCCGCTAACATAAGAACAAAAACTGCCGCCAGCGCTCCGAGAACAGATAGTTTTTTCTTTCTTTCCCGGGCCTGCCGCTGCTGAATAAATTCTTCCGGCACCAGGTTGAAGTCAAGTACCGAAAGCTCCTCAATTGAACGTAGTTGAAGCCCTGCCACTACTAAATTTTCCAGTTTTTTCTCCTCTTCAACCCCCTCGATTGCTTCAGATACTTTCAGCCGCCGGACGGGATAGTCAAGACTGTTGGAAATAAATTCCGGTAAGTTCTTTAGTTTCGCCGTGCCACCGGCGAGAATAATTTCCTCTATTTCACCGCCCCCTAACTCAGAACTAAAATAATCAAAAGTATGTCTTAACTCTCCCACTAACCTGTCTATCTTTGGTTTAATTGCCTCCCCCACTGCTTTTGCCTTTTCTTCGTCTTCCGACTCCCCCGGGGCCTCTTCGGCGGCCGCCGCCCCCAGACTCAAACCTCCCCCCATCAGCTCATCCTCATCGTCATCATCCTCTTCTTCCTCCTCTTCGTCGCCCCCTAACATTCCTCCCCCCAGGTCCAGGCCGTCCCCCTCTTCTTTTGCTTCAGCCTCTTCTCCCGGCGCTTCCGTTTCCGCTTCGTCTTCCTCCGATTCCTCCTCTGCTGACGGTTTCCTGGGTTGTCCCAGTTCCGGAGTTTCTTTGTCCCCCTCGTCTTCTTCCTCGTCCAGTTGCGCCGTATCAAGTTTGAGCTCATCCGCATCCTCGGGCGGCTTCGGGGGCTCTGTTTCTTCCTCTTGCTCCGCTTCTGATTGTTCGGCCTCTTTCGATTTTGTTTCTTCCTCGTCCGGGGCGGGCGGCTCTACTTCCGCCTTTTCAGACTCGGTTTCTGTTTCGTCAACCTCACTTTTTGAAGGTTCCCGCGCTGTCCCCAGGCTTAGCCCCTCAAGCCCCCCAGCCTCCTCGTCTTCCTCCTCTTCTTCCTCTTCTCCCGCCGCAGTTTCTTTTTCTGTAGCCACGTCCTCTTCAGTTGAAGTTTCTGCTTCTTCATCCGTTGGCGGCTCCGGCGGCGCAGGCGGCGATTCCTCTTTTTCAGCTTCATCCCCTTCGGGTTCTCCTTCAGTGGGGGACGCCGGCGCTCCAAGTTCTAAATCTCCCAGCCCTCCCTCTTCCTCAGTGGCAGCTTCTTCTTCATCAGCCGGCGCTGGCGGCGGTTCCTCTTCTCCGGATGGAGGCGGTGGCGCTTCTTCTGCCCCTTCTTTCTCTTCTTCTGCTGCTCCTGGCGGTGGGGGCGGTTCCTCTTCCTCAGGCGGCGCTGGGGCTTCTTCAGACTCTTCTTCTCCTTCTTCTCGCTCGGCGGCCATTTGCTCCAGAGCGTCCATCCCTGAAGTTCCCGGCGTTTCCTCAGTCGGTTCACCTTCAAGTGGTACGTGACCCAGTTCATGTTTCAGCCGCCGCGCTTCTGCAGCCTCCACTTCCAGTTTCTTTTCTATCGCCTGGTCAAGGGAACCACCGGCAACTGATGCTGAACGAGCAAAATATAGCGTCTCCCCCTCAAAAACCATTATGTCCGTATTCCCGTGGCCAATGTCAACAAGCGCCCTCGGCTTGGCATCATCCCCGTTGCCACCACGACCCCACATGTGCGTGTATAAGTTAAATAGCGAAAATACAGTAACGTCTACAACTTCAGGAGATAAACCTGAGCGGTGAATTATTTCCAGGTGATTGTTCAAATTGTCCTCTTTTATAGCGGCAAGAATAATCTCATAACCGTCTTCAGAGCTGGAAATAACATGGTGGTCCATCACAACCTGGTCGAGTGGAAAAGGAATGTGGCTCTCGGCTTCGTAACCGATCACCTTGGCCATCCGCTCCTCCGGCATGGAAGGCAGTTCCATCCGCCGAATAATCACGTCGTTGGCAGGCAGGGCAAGCAATACTTTTTGTTTCTCGGATATACTGTTTCTATCAATTATTTCTGTTAAGGCTTCGATACACCCGTCCACGTATTCTTCGGAGGGAACGTCAAGGAGAGATTCATCATCTACAAGGGAGAACTGAACGGTCTCGTCGGAAACCGTCGCCTTACCGGCTTTTAGCGCCGAAGCACCAAAGTCTATGGCAAGGTAGTCACCGCCGCCGCCAAATCCAAACAAACCCATCGTCACAACTCCTGGTTAGTGTCGGGTAAAACGTTATAATAGCTTTTCCTGGTATATCTATTAGTGTATTTGATTGATAGGTTGCTCAATTAATTAGAATAATTACGCTACAACAGTGATTTTCTTCATCCAGAACAAATAATCTTAAACTTTCATTTATTACTTTCCGATATATTTACAAAAAAGTCAAGAAATTTCTCTACTCTGCAGGATTATTTTCCAGTTTATAGTGTAAACTTTGACGTGATATCCCCAGCCGGCGGGCCGCTTCGGACTTGTTCCCGTCGCACTCTCTAAGCACTGACTCTATTATCTTTGTCTCCAGATTGTTCAAAATTTGTGGCAACTCATCGCCATACTTTTGCCAGTTGATGCTTTCAACCTCCTCCCCAGCCGGTTCGGGGCCAGGTGCTTGCAGTTCGGCAGGCAGATCAGACAATTTTATTTCCTCGCCCGTCGTTAAAACTATAACTCGCTCCAGAATGTTTCGCAACTCCCGAACGTTACCCGGCCAGCGATAGCTTTTCATTGCCTCCAGTGCCGCCTCGCTAAAATTGTCAGAATTAACATCCCAGGCCTCAACCTGTGCGAAATAATCAATTAACTCCGGTATATCTTCGCGATGATTGCGTAGCGGAGGGGCCGTAATTTTAATTGTGTTTACCCGGTAGAAAAGATCTCGTCTGAACTCATCCGCCTTAACAAGTTCGGAAAGCTGCCGGTTAGTCGCCGCTACCAGGCGAACATCTACCTCTTTTTTTACCTCGCCGCCTAACCTGGACAAATTCCCCTGCTCCAGCACCCGCAACAGCTTTGGCTGCAGCTCCAATGCCAGCTCACCAATTTCATCAAGAAAAAGCGTCCCACCATCTGCCAGTTCTATTTTACCCTTTTTTGTCTCATCGGCTCCGGTGAACGCTCCTTTCTCGTGCCCAAACAGCTCGCTTTCTAACAGCTCCGCCGGAATAGCAGCACAATTTATCGCCATAAAAGGAGCACCAAAACGGGGGCCTCGACTGTGGATGGCGCGGGCAATCAACTCTTTACCTGTCCCTGTTTCTCCTTCGATTAAAACGTTGGAAGACTCCGGCGCCACTTTGTCAATTAAATCTTGCACTTCCCGCATCGCTTCTGAATCGCCAACAAGTTTCTCCTCCTCGAGCAGTGAACGCTGACTCTCACGCAAACCTTCGAGCTGATTTGCACGTTTCAATTCCTCGGCAATTCGATCCACTATAATCTGTATTTCATCGCCGCCAACCGGCTTCTCAAGATAATCCCACGCCCCCTGTTTCATTGCCTCCACGGCAGTATCAATACTGCCGTGACCGGTAATGACAATAACGGGTAGCTCAGCCGATAGTTCGCGGACTCGCTCGAGCAGTTCTAAACCACCCACCTCGGGCATCCGCAGATCAGTTATCAGACAGTCTACCCGCGACTGCTCGACCCACTCCAGGGCCATCTCGGGACTGTCGGTAACTTTCGTCTCTTGCTCCACCTTGTCGGCCAGCAACTCAGCCAGCGATAAGTCGTCATCAACTATTCCCACACGCACAACATTTCACCACGCAATCATTTCCAGGTTTGACCTCCCGGTCGGCATTCCGGCCACCAACCCGCAAAACACCAGCTAAAAGCTCAAAGCCAAAAGCTGAAAGCTAATTCAAATTCATCAAGTGCTCATAATCTTGTTCATGTTCTTGAACTTGACGTCATCCCGGCCTTCGAGCCGGGATCCATCTTGAACTTGACCTTGATTTTCGGTCTTTCGCCTCTTCGCCTCTTCGCAAGCTCGCCTGCTCGAGTCTTTGCGCCTCTTCGTCTTTGCGTTTCCCGTTCTTGAACTTGACGTCATTCCGGCCTCCGAGCCGGAATCCATGTTTACGGTCTACGGTTTTCCGCACTTGACTTCGCCTCATCTCCTAATCTCCTCATCACGAACTTCTCTCTTGATTCTCACGAATTTTCGCCTCTTCGCCTGCTCGCAGGTTCGCCTCTTCGAGCACTCCCGCCCCCCACGCTCTCACACACAAGGTATCGTCAGCGTAACACGGGACCCCTCCTCCGGTTCTGACTCGACCATCATCCTTCCCCGGTGGTTACGACAGATTTTTTTGGTCAACGCCAAACCAAGCCCCATGCCGTAATGCTCATCCGGTGCTGCTTTCCCGTTTATCACCCGGGCCAGCCCCGGCTCCATGCCACCGGCCTGGTCCTCAACACTTATACAGATTTCCGGTCCAAGTTTTCTACAATGCAACAGTATCTTCCCCTCACGACCGCTGCGCTCATAAGCCTCGACGCTATTATCAATCAAATTCTGTAGAGCAATTTTCAACTGCTGCGTATCGACCTGTAACCAGGAAATTCCAGCTCGCGTGACAATTTTAAAATTACTCTCCTGGCCCTGGTATAACTCGGAAAGAAAACGTGGCAAAGGTTGCCAGCGACTCTCAAACTGCTGCGCCTGAAATATCTTTTCAACCTTTTTTATCGTCTCGGTAAGTTGATCCAACTCAGCCGGTATTTCACCAAGTTCTTCTTTATCCCCCTCTTCCTCTAACCGCAAGCGCAGCCGGGAAATAGGCTTGCGCAACTCGTGCACGACCATCCCCACCGTCTCACCGGCGGAAAGGACTTTTTCATCTCTTTGTAAGGCAGGTTCCCGCAAGTCAGGTTCTTCTGTTTCTAAACGACCGGTTTTACTCCAGAAAATAAAACTAAAAAATACAAGCAGGACAAGTAAAATTCCCTGCAGGATAAACCACAACGGCAAGGCCAGCGGCAGCTCCGGCCGCAGCACCGGCAACAGCGCTTGTAGCAGAAAAATAAAGTAAACAACTACAAGAAAACCACCCTTAACGTATGCCTCTCCCACTTCTATCTCGGCCTCCTTTTATCTGCTATTTCTTCGTAAGTAACCATTTTTAATTTCACTTCTTTTTAACCGAATACTTAGCCCGGATAATGCACGACAGCATACCTG
>CAZMIT010000002.1:0-48000 GCA_964566495.1 uncultured bacterium
ACTTTACTCAGTGCTTCAGCTAAAAAGTCCGCCTGTTTCTGGTTGTTGCCTTCAAGACAGACGACGTCGCCAGGCTTGATAGCAGTTTCCAGCAGCTCAACTGTTTGCTCTGGCTTGACGAAAAGTTCAGTGTCAAGCTGACGGGCAACAGCTTCGCGTCGAGATCTGTAGTCGGAAAGCAACTTATCGTGAGAACTCATATTTTTCCCTCCGGTTGGGTTTCACAGTTCGGTCAGGTAATCCTGGTAGCTTTCAACATTGCGGTCCTTGAGGTGATCAAACAGGACGGGGTAGTTGGATTCAATACCCTCGTGTTCATCAAGTGGTTTGAGCGTTGCGGAAATTATCTCTTCGCCGGCCCGGGCCAGGTGAAGACGTCTTCCCGCCGGAGAAACTATCATACTGTGGCCAAAAAATTTAGTGCCGGCACCATCCTCGCCAATTGCGTTTACGCCGAGGAAGTAGACGTCATTTTCATAAGCTCGCATCCGATTGCTCATATCCCAGATTTCAAAACTGCGCAGCAGGGCAGCGGGACGAACAATTATTTCAGCACCTTTTAAAGCCAAAATTCGAGAAAGTTCGGGGAAGTCACCGTCGTAGCAGATGATGATCCCTATTTTGCCGAGCTTTGTCTCAAAAACGGGAATTTTTTCTCCGGCGCTCGACCAGCCTTTGTTTTCAACCCGCTCGGTCGGGAAAAGGTGGGTCTTGCGGTAGCGGCCTTCTATCTCGCCGCCCGGTCCGCAGAGGAAGGCGCTGTTGTAAACAATACTATTCTCCTCCCCGGGCTCATACGATGTGACAACCGCGTAGCTATTAGTTTCGCGAGTTGCTTCAAGTACAGGGGCCAGTCCCTCTTCCATAGACGAGGGGAGGGCTTCGTGGAGCTCTGGTGGTTTGGCGCCCGGGGTAAAGCCGGTTGTTATGGATTCGGGGAAGACGACAAGCTGAGCGTTAAAACGGTCGTTGGCGCGGCGCTGGTAACGGGCAACCTTCCGGATATTCTCTGAAAAATTATCCGGTTCTTCAATAGCAATTTGCGCTGCCGCAGCAACAAATTCTTGCATGAATATTACCTCGCAATCATTAAAGAGTATTTGTTTTACTTTTACTATTGATCAGATAGACTTTAGCCCGAATTATGCACAAAGAGTTGCGATCTTTGAGCATAATTCGTCCAGAGGACAGCCCTCAGGGCGCTGAGGGCTGGGCTAACCCAGCTGTCAAACTAATAGAATTATTGCCATAAAAACACTCTGTAAATCTAAACATTTTATTAGAACTTGATTTATTTGGCGATTTAAGTTTGACGGCTGCCTCGTAGAGGCGCTTAATGCAAGAAAATTAAATTTTCATGCATTAAGCGGGTTAGGATAGGATTATAAACAATTATGAGGTGACGGTAAAGTTCCACTTCCTTTTACCAGAGTCCAAAAAGCTGATAAGATTATGAGCAGGTTAGAGAGCCACCGGGGGAGAACCGTTAGGTTAATTTGGAGGAGAGTGATCTATATGCCTACTTTGACGGGCGAGGATGACATTCAATTGGTGTCAGTAATTATTTTGACCCGAAACCGCCGGGAACAGTTGAAAGAGTGTCTTAATTCAATTAAGAGACAGAATTTCCCGGGTGTAGAGGTCATAGTTGTGGACAATGCGAGTGACGATGACACGGCTCTGATGGTCAAGGAAAATTTTTCTGACGTCAAGCTTATAAGATTAGATAAAAATCATGGGGTTGGTGGGAGAAACATCGGTGCGGAAGAAGCGGAGGGGGAGTTAATAATATCACTTGACGACGACAGTAAATTAATTCAGACAAATACGATCAGCAGGATTGTTGAAAAATTCCGTAAGAATTCGGATTTAGGGGCGGCCGGGTTTCGAGTAATTAATGCTGAAGGAGAAGAAGACGAGTGGTTTAGTTGGGAGAAGGTGGGGAATGAGAAAGAGGGCTATTTAAGCCCGACATTTCGGACCTGCGCTGCGGCTATTCGGCCGGAAATGTTCGAACGAACAGGTGGTTTTTGGGAGCGTTACTTTATTTATGTTGAGGAGCGAGATTTTGCGACGCGGATATTAAACTCCGGAGCTGAGGTAAGATACTTTCCGTTGATCACTATTCAGCACCGGCGGGCCAATCGAAATCGCGAGACGAGCCGTCTGTTTTATTACGTTACCAGGAATACAACCTGGTATTTCTGGCGCAATTTCAGCATACCGCGAGCGCTTGGCAGAACCCTCTTTTTCTGGACAAAGCAATTTTTTAAGTCATTTTTCAAGCGAAAAGGTTTAAAGTTTTATCTGCAAGCACTTATTCATGCCGGAGAAGGTATGGGAGAGGCCCTGGAGACGCGCAAACCGGTTAAAGGCAAATATATGTCTCTTGTCGATGGAAACTTTGGAAGTCCGGAAGATCAGCCCGGTTAATTATCCGGCGTAACTGTTTAGCGTCACCGGTTAGAATTCAAGATAGATTCCGGCTCAGGGGCCGGAATGACGTCACATTCAAGATTGATTCCGGTTCCCTTGTCCGGGATGACGGGACACGGGATATTTTGTCTGGACCAGGCCAAACAGGTAGCATCCGGCTTAATCGAACAATTTCGATAATTATAAGGAGAGTCCACTCCAAAAAGTCTACCCTCCCCTGGAGGGAGGGGATTAAGGGGCGGGGGATGGCTCTGAATCGCTAATCCCCCCTTTGTGTGTCCCCCCTGCAAGGGGGGAAAGTTTTGGAGTGGACTCATAAGGAGAAACTAATGGATATAATTGTTGGGCATCAGAATCTTGATTTTGACTGTGTAGGTTCAATGGTGGCGGCAAAGAAGCTACATCCCGACGCAAAGATATATTTGCAGCCAACGGCGGAGGGGGGTGTGCTGGAGTTTTTAAATTTATACCGGGATCATTTTTCCTTTTTTCGCTACTCAGAGTACAGGGACCAGAAAATTGGTGAGATAATTGTGGTGGATACCAATAAAGGAGAGCGTCTTGGTCCTTATGAAAAACTTCTGGAACAAGCCGAGCGGGTTGTTTTATACGACCATCATCCTCCCGACCAGGGAGACATTGTTGCCGATGAAACTATTGTGGGGGAAGCGGGGTCGTTAATTTCTTTGATGGTGCAGAAGCTCCGGGACAAAAATCTGGGGATAACCTCATTTGAAGCGACGCTCTTCATGATTGGTTTGCACCAGGAGACGGGGAACCTGCAGTTTGGCACCGCCACACCGTCTGATTACCGGGCCGGGGAGTTTTTACTCGAAGCGGGGGCCGATCTGGACCTGGTGCAGAATTTTTGCAACCGTCCCCTCAGTTCTGAGCAGAAGGAGTTACTGAACGAAGTTCTGGCCAAGAGTGAAAAAATAACGATAAACAACGTGCCAGTAATAATATCGACTGCTGAGCGGGACCGCTATATTCCCGAAGTGGCTTTGATCGCGCACAAACTGCGTGACATGGAGAACGCAAACCTGCTGATTTTATTGGTAAGGATGAACCAGCGGATTCAGATGGTGGTGCGTAACCGCTATCAGCACGTCGACGGTGGCGCCATCGCCAGGCAGTTCGGAGGTGGCGGTCATAAACGGGCGGCCTCAGCCACGCTTGCCGGAGTGACACTGCCGGAAGCTCGAGACGCATTAATTAGATTCCTGGAGGAACGGCTCAAACCAGAGCTGACCGCTGCCGAGGTTATGACCACCCCGGCCCACTCAATAAAGGAGGAATTAGAGGTGGAAAAAGCACACCAGATAATGCTTGAGCTGGGCCATGGTGGTCTGCCGATTACTGACGGGGAGGATAAGCTCTGTGGGATTATTACCCGCAGCGATGTTGACAAGGCGGTTGAACACGATTTGACCCATGCCCCGGTAAAAGGCTTTATGACGCCGGAAGTAGCAACAATTTCTCCTGACACGGGTCTACAACAAATCCAGGACATTATGACTGAAAAACAGGTTGGCCGTCTGCCGGTGACAGAAGACGGTCGATTAGTTGGTATAGTTACAAGAACTGACGTAGTTCGGATTCTGCACGAACGTTACAGCCCCGCGCGAGTCAAGGAGGCGGCGCCCCCTTACTCCCGCCAGCCGGAACCGGACAACGTAAAGAGGTTACTAAAAGAAGTGATTTCTGAGGAACAATTCAAGGTGCTTAAAGAGTGGGGGAGAGTGGCGGAGGAAACCGGGGAAAAGCTATATCTTGTCGGGGGGAGTGTCCGAGATATTTTGTTAGAGATTCAGCCGGGCGAATTAGATCTGGTAGTGGAGCAGGACGCAATAAGTTTCGCCAAAGAAATCTGTCGGCGCTATGATTACGATTACAACACTCACGAAAAGTTTAGAACTGCCCGGATCTATATGCCAGAAAGTGAAAATATAGACCTGGCCACCGCTCGTTCCGAGTATTACTCGCACCCGGCGGCTCTACCCAGGGTTAATATTGATCAGGCTTCAGTGCAGCAGGACTTACGCCGCCGCGATTTCACAATCAACAGCATGGCCGTAAGTGTCAGCCCGGACGATTTTGGCGAGCTGCTTGATATTTTTGGTGGGCGCCAGGACCTGGAGGAGGGCCTGGTAAAAATAATTTATCCGATGAGTTTTCTAGACGATCCGATAAGAATATTTCGCGCCTTCCGATTCGCCGCCCGGTTTGATTTTAAATTACATAGAGGAACCCGTTTCCAACTGGCACAGGCGCTGAAAGGTCAGCCCTTCGCTAAAGTAAGTGGCGATCGGATACGTGACGAGCTTGACCGGGTTTTTCTGGAACCATCGCCTCTGCAAGTAGTCAAGCGTCTTTTTGAACGGAAGGTATTCCCAACTTTTATGCCAGAATTTGAGTGGCGAGATGAGATGGAAACATGGTTTGAACAAGCCGACAATTTGCTGGCCAAGGAGGAGGTAAAACGGCCGGAGATGGTTTACTATTGCTTACTTTTGCGCCCGTTTACTCCAGAAAAGATCGAACAGTTGTCAGAACGATTGATGTTTAATCAGCGCCGCTGTCGTATAGTTAACAAATACAAGAGTTTTGAAGAGATTCGGGGGGAGGTTGAGTTTGCAAGCCAGCCATCGAGGTTGTATAATTTGCTGAATTTTATTCGTGAACCAGAAGTTTTTGTGGCACTGCTGGCCAGTGAAAATGACAACATCCGGGAAAAGATTAAGACATATCGCGAGGAAATAGCACCGGTTTCACGTATTGTTGACGGAGAGGATTTAAAAGAATGGGGGGTTGAACCCGGTCCGATCATGGGGGAAATTCTGGAGGATATATTTGCTTATCAGCTTGATACCGGCGTTGCGGACAAAGGTGAGTTGAAAGAATACTTTGAAAGGGAATACGATTTTGACTGATGGAGCTTGATTACGAGGTATTTGACGAGCATTACCAGGGGCCGCTGGAGGGACTGCTGGAGGTAGCCCGCAGCCATGACGTGCCGATCAGCGAGATAAAACTGGCTCGCCTGGTTGAGGATTTTATGAATTATCTTGAAAACAGTAGCGCCTGGAGTGTGGGCGAGGCTTCCTCCATTCTGCTGCTCTTCTCGGAATTGTTGCGGATAAAGACCCGGGACCTTTTGCCGGGCAGTGAAGAGGAACCGGCCAAAGAGGAGGAGGATGAGTTACCCGATGAAAAACGGGAATTCTTCCTTCAGGTGGGGGAGACGCTCAGGGAAAAGGCAAAAGAAAGAGCGCGGCTTTACGATACACGTCCTGATTTGCCTGAATTTGTAAGTTCCGGCGAGACGGTTTATAAAGAGGTAACGTTATTCGAGTTAATTAAGGCCTTTCAAAATATTGTTGTCACTCAGCGTGACCAGCGGGAAATGCCGCATTTAAAATTTTCTGACGACTATGATACTGAAGAACAGATGGAGAGTATAAAAAGTAGAGTACAGCCTGGTAATCCGGTTGCTTTTGAGGAATTACTTAGTTCCAGTCCCGTTCGGGAGGAGATAGTGGTAACCTTTGTGGCGCTTTTACAGCTGGTAAAACAGGCCGAGCTGAGGATTGTGAAACAGGTCGACACGGAGGAAATTTTTGTGGTTGCCCCGGGCAAAGCAAATGCTGGTTAACTCAATAGCATGAGGGAGTAAGTGATGGAAACAGAGGACGATGAATTAAATCTAAAGCCCCTGGTTGAGGCGGCACTTTTTGTCTCTGAAGAACCGCTAAAAGGGGCTGACTTAAGTGATATCCTGCCGGTGAACGGTGGTAAAATACGCCAGGTTATGCTTGAATTAAGGGACGAGTATCAAAAAGAAGAGCGTGGTATGCAGTTGCTTGAAATTTCGGGGGGGTTCAAAATGACCACCAGGGAGGAGCACTACACGTTCCTGGAGAAGCTCTTCGGCCGGCAAACCCGGGCCCGTTTATCGGACTCTGCTATTGAAACCCTGGTCATAGTAGCCTATTATCAACCAGTTACCCGAGCCGAAGTGGAGTCGCTTCGGGGGGTTAACTCTCAGTCGGTGTTGAATACTTTGCTGGAGAAGGAGTTTATAAAAATCAAGGGGCGTCGGGACGAAATTGGCCGACCGATGGAGTATTCAACCACCCAGAAATTTCTTGATTATTTCGGGCTGGGTAGTTTAAAAGATCTGCCCGATGAGGACGAAGTAGAAACACTGCGTAGCCGGGAGGAACAACATGAGTGAAAAACTGGATGATTTTCGCCGCCAAATAGATAAAATAGACAGGCAAATGGTTGAGCTTTTACACAAACGTGCTCGCATTGCCGGAGAGGTCGGTAAGATAAAAAAGAAGCGTGACCTCCGTCTCTATGTACCCGAGCGGGAAAAAGAAGTAGTTGAACGAGTATTGGAATTAAACCGTGGTAGATTTCCGGAAGCCTCAATGCGTCGGATATACAACGAAATAACCTCGGCCTGTCTGAATCTTGAGAAACCCCTTCAAGTGGCCTACCTGGGACCGGAGGCCACCTTCACTCACTCTGCAGCCATGGAGCGTTTTGGAGCAGCAAGCAGTTACAAATCTCGGGAAAGCGTTGATGAAGTTTTTGACGTTGTCAGTCGCGGGGAAGTAGATTTTGGGGTGGTCCCAATTGAAAACAGTCAAGAAGGGGCGGTCCGACATACGCTCGACCGTTTTTTGGAGTCCAATCTCTACATCTGTAGTGAAAGCTACCTGGCGATTGATCTCTGCCTGCTCGGGCAGATGGAAAATTTAAAAGAAGTAGAGCTTCTCTGTTCGCACAGGCAGGCCTTTGCCCAGTCACGACAGTGGATAGAGAAAAATCTATCTCATGTTGAAATCCGCGAGGTAAATAGCACCGCCAGGGCGGCGGAAATGGCCTCACAGGAACCGGGGACGGCGGCTGTCGCCAGTCCGGTGGCAGCGGAAATATACAACCTCGGGATTCTTGCTCAAAAAATTGAAGACAGCCTCGACAACTATACCCGCTTTTTAGTGCTCGGCCGGGAGATACCGTCGCCGACCGAAGATGATAAGACGACGATAGCATTCTCAGTCAAAGACCGTGTTGGAGCCCTCTACGACACGCTTGAACCGTTTGGAAAGATGGACGTGAACATGACTAAGATAGAATCAAGGCCGGCTAAAAGCAAAACCTGGGACTATATCTTTTTTGTTGATTTTCTTGGACACCAGGAAGAGGATAAAATAAAGCAATTGTTAGGTGAGTTAAAATCTCAGACACCATTTTTTAAAATACTTGGTTCTTATCCAAGGGAGGAACCTTTTGATGACAGATAAAAAGTCACCATTTAGAGTACGTGAGACGTTGGCCAGTTTACAGGCTTATGAACCGGGAAAACCGATGGAGGAGATTCAGGCCAAGTATGATCTTGACGAGCTACCGGTAAAGCTAGCCTCAAACGAAAACCCCTATTCGCCTCCGGATGAGCTGAAAAGTAGCTATGACCGGGAATTTCAGAGATTAAATCGTTATCCGGACGGCGGTTGTTTTTATCTGCGAGAAGCGTTGGCTGAAAAATACGACTGGCCGGCGGAAGGAATAGTGGTTGGAGCGGGTAGTGATGAAATACTAGATTGTCTGGCCAAGGCGACACTGGAACCGGGGCTGGAGGTAGTCTGCGGTGACCCCTCGTTTGTGATCTACCAGATGGACGCCCTGATGATGGGAGCAGAGCCTAAACCGGTTCCGGTGGATGCTAATTTCAATCTTGATCTTGAGGCGATGCTGGAACAGGTGGGTCCGCAGACCCGCTGGGTCTGTATCCCAAATCCAAACAACCCCACATCTCGCTATCTTTCGCAAGCTGATTTTTGGGAATTTTACGAGCGTTTGCCGGCGCACTGTCTGCTGCTTATTGACGAGGCCTATTTTGAGCTAATGACACAGTCGGACTATCCCGACGGCTTGAACTTCCTGAAGCAGCGGCAAGATGGCCAGGCCGGAGTGGTTGTCTTGCGTACTTTTTCTAAAGCTTATGCTCTGCCCGGGCTGCGAGTTGGCTATGGGCTGATGGATCCGGAGCTGGCAGCGGAGCTGCACAAGGTACGACCGCCCTTTAACGTGAATCGTCCCGGTCAGGCATTGGCCCGGGCGGCCCTGGAAGAGACTGAATTTCTGGCTACCTCCCGAGAAAAAATTATTACTGAGCGTCAGCGGTTGTTGGAAGAATTCGACCGCCGGCGAATAAATTATGTGCCGCCGTCGGCCAATTTTATCCTGGTGGAAGCACCCGGCGATTTCAAGGGAGATCAGTTGTTTGAAGCTTTGCTTCCCGAGGGGGTCATAGTTCGCTCTATGGCTCCTTATGGACTTGATAATCACTTTAGGTTGACGGTTGGTCGCCAGGAAGAAAACGATCAATTTTTAGCAGCTTTGGATCAGGTTTGTGGGTTCTGAGTTGAACTTACATATCGTTGGCCTGGGGTTGATTGGAGGGTCTGTGGCCCGCGGGCTTTCGGACACCGAAATTGTTCTTAGTGGTTGGGACCGGGACAGCAAAAGATTGCAATCGGCTCTAAAAAACGAGATAATTGAGGAGGCTTATCAGCCGGGAGAGCTGCCAGAAAAAATTGACGGACTGCTGCTGGCGCTTCCCGTGCCTGCGATGCCCCAGGTGCTGGAAGAAGTTGCCGCCGGCGGCTGTCAGTTAAATTTTGTAACCGATGTTGGCTCGACCAAAGAGTGGATATGCAGCCGCGCCTGTGAAATTTTGCCCGGTTCAGTTGAGTTTGTGGGCGCTCATCCGATGGCCGGCTCTGAGAAACAGGGGTTGGAAGCATCCGACCCGCTACTTTTTGAAAATGCAATCTGCGTGCTCACACCGACTTTAAGTAACGGCGAGTGGTTGAGTGCTGTTCGACAGATATGGGACCAGCTGGGGGCCCATATTATGAACTTGTCTCCCGAACAGCACGATCGTGTTGCGGCACACATCAGTCACTTGCCGCATGTCGCCGCCGCCGCTCTTATTCACGCGGTTGGTGGTGTGGAAAATTACGAAAGAGATGCTCTACCGCTTGCCGCCGGGGGGTTTAGAGATACTACCCGTATAGCCTCGAGTGAGCCGGCACTCTGGCGCGATATTTTGGAGACAAACAGGGAAAAGGTTCTCGCGGCGCTGGAAGAGTTTGAAGAGCGTGTTGATAAGATAAAAAATTCTATCAGGGCGGAGGAGTGGGAGGAGGTCAGCAACTGGCTGGAGCGAGCCCGTGAAATTCGTGCCATCATACCCAAAAAGGCCAAGGGGCTGGTGGGCAAGCTGCATGAGTTGAGAATTCAAGCTCCTGACAGCCCCGGTATACTGGCTGAAATTACCGGTATACTTGGTGAGGAACAGGTAAATATATGTGATATCGAGGTGCTGCGGGTTCGCGAGGGGGAGAAGGGAACAATAAGACTTGCCTTCCGCCGCCAGGTCGAGCAGGAGAGGGCGCGGGAGTTATTGCAGGAAAGAGCAACAGGAGTGAGGATTATTTAACCAAGATAGGGATGATCTACGTTGACAGAAGAACAAGAAGTTATTGCTATAGACGGTCCCGCCGGGAGCGGGAAGAGTACGGTTTCAAAAGAGCTGGCCAAAAGAATGGACTGGGATTATATCGACACGGGGGCGATGTATCGCTGTCTCTGCCTTAAAGCCCTGCAAAACTCAGTTTCAGTTGTGGATGAAGAAAGTCTGGTTGAACTGCTTAATGATACGTCTATGCGGATGAGTTTTGAGGACGAAGAGTTAAAGGTTTTTATGGACGGAAAAGACGTGAGTCGAGAGATTAGGCGTAACCACGTCAACCAGCAGGTGAGCAAAGTTGCCGCCCTCCCCCGGGTAAGAGAAAAGCTGGTAGAAAAGCAGCAGGCGCTTGGAGAAGAGGGTGGAGTAATAATGGACGGTCGTGACATAGGGACAGTAGTTTTCCCTCAAGCCCGCTATAAGTTTTATCTGGATGCAACGCTTGATATCCGTGCTCAAAGGCGATATAATGAACTACAGGATGCAAGTGAGAATGTCAGCTACGAATCAGTGGTAGAAGAAATAGAAGAACGAGACGCGACCGACCGGGGTAGGGCGTCAGGGCCTTTGAAACCGGCAGAAGACGCTTGCATCATTGATACGTCTGATTTTACAATAAATGAAGTTGTTGAAAAAGTAATGGAGAAGATAGAAGAGAAGCGGGATGTCTGACATACAGATTCCGGTCAGGGCAGAGCGCAGCTGGTATTATCGCTGGGCCCAGCCCCCGGTTAAAGCGATTTTTAAACTCATTTTCAGGCATGAAACAAGAGGTATTGAAAATCTTCCCGTGCAAGAAGGAGCTGTGATAGCTACTAACCATGCCAGTGTTCTCGACCCGCCTTTAGTCGGCGTTGATCTGCCCCGGCCAGTCTATTACATGGCCAAACAATCCCTTCATGACATTCCCATTTTTGGTTCACTTATCCGAGCTTACCACTCCTTCCCTGTGAAGCGTGGTGGATTTGATCGGAGGGCGATGAGAAGAGCGGTAGAAATCCTGCAGAAAAAGAATTTGTTACTGATGTTCCCCGAAGGTACACGGACCAGGGACGGAAATGTTCAGGATTTTAAAGCGGGGATTGGCAAAATTGTTCTTGACGCCGGGGTTGGTGTTGTTCCGGGGTATATTGATGGAACTTTTAAGGCCTGGCCCGCCGGCAAGGTGTTGCCCCGCCCAGGCAAAACAACGGTGACATTTGGCAGCCTGATAAATTTTGACGACCTGGCCGATGAGGAGCCGGATCGTAAGACTTATAGAAGAGTAGCTGAGCGGATACGCTCTGCAGTAATTGATCTCAAAAGTTGTGAATGAATTAATTTTTAACAGGAGGTTTTAAGCGGCAATGGTAGATCCCAAACCCACGATGTTAGACCCAGAAGACGAGGACTTTGATTATGAGCCTCCTTCCGCCGAAGAAGCCGGCGAAGAGGAAAAGGTTGAGGAAGAAGAACAGGAGATGGCGGAGATTAAGAAAGGAGCTATCTATGGCGCTGAGGTCGTCCAGGTAGAGGACGATCATGCACTGGTTGACTTTGGTGGCCCGTCCGATGGGGTTTTACCGTTTGATAAGCTGCACCAGGGAGGCGTTTCTGTTGGCGACACTAAATACGTGAAAATCATCGAGACGGAATACCGCGAAAATCTTCCGCTTTTAAGTGAAAAAGAGGCCGTCGCCGATCGAACTTGGTCGAAAATAAAAGCGGCTTACGAAAACGGCGAGGTTATTGAAGGTGAAATATTTAAGAAAATTAAAGGTGGCTTTTTGGTCCAACTTTTTGGCCACTTGACCGCTTTTATGCCCTATTCTCACCTGAGTTTGAGTCACAAGAAAAATACTGATAAATATATGGACCGTTCTTTTAAGCTGAAGGTGCTGGAGTATGATCGGGACGAGGAAAATGTCGTGGTCAGCCGCCGGGAGTACCTGGAGGAAAAGCGGCGGGAGGAACAGCAGGAATTTTTTGAGGATGTATCGATAGGCGATTGGATAGAAGGTCGGGTGAAAAATATTGTTAATTTCGGTGCCTTTGTTGATCTCGGCCCCGTAGATGGTCTCTTACACAAGAGCGACGTCGCCTGGGGACCGGTGAGAAATGTCGGCGATTACGTTGAGATGCAGGAGCAAATTGAGGTTAAAGTGTTGGATATGGACCGGGAGGAGGGCAAGGTTTCGCTTGGCCGGAAACAGAAATATCCTGACCCCTGGGAAACTATTGACGAGAAATATTCCGAGGGGGAGGAGACAACCGGTGAGATCGTTGATGTCTGGAGCGACGGCGTATTTATTCGTCTGGAGCGTGACGTCGAGGGGAAGGTTCCTGAGGACGAGTTGTCCTGGGCAAAAACCTGGGACCATCCGGAGGAACAATTCTCCGAGGGGGACAAGATGGATGTGAAAATTGTCTCAATTGATAAAAAGCGTCGTCATGTTCTCTTGAGTCACAAACAGACCCAGAAGAATCCCTGGCAGGTTCTGGAAAAGCGCTTCCCAACTGGTACTGTGCTCGCCGCTCCCGTGGTTGATATAACCCCTAACGACATTAAAGTTCAGTTGCTGGAAAACGTAAAGGGTAGAATTCAGAAGAGCAATATCCAATGGGAAAACCAGGAAGTTGACCTTTTTGATCAGTTTCAGATAGGACAGCAGGTTAAGTGTAAGGTACTGGCTATGGATTCTGAACGCCAGCGTGTTGAGCTGGGTATTAAACAGATGTTGCCCAATCCCTGGGTGAAAAAAGCCAGACAGTATCCGGTTGGATCGACTGTTGATGGAAAAGTCACCAGCGTGCTTCAGTTCGGTGCCTTTGTCAAAATTGATAAGGACCTGGAGGGGCTTGTGCACGTCAGCGAGATGGCTGATGGCAAGCGAGTTAACCCTTATGAAGAAATTTCTGAGGGTGATAAGGTTAAAGTGAAAGTTATCGGTATTGACGAGGACGAGCGTAAAATAGATCTGAGTATTAAGGAATACGAGAAGGAAAAGGCCAAGGAACAGATGGAGGAATACATGGAAGAAGAAGGTGCCGGTGGTGACGGTATTACTTTTGGTGAACTTTTGGGGGACGAATTGCCTAACGCTATGAAAGGCTGATAGGTTTGGCTCAAATTGAGGCCGGCTGGTCCTCTCGACATGAGGAAAAAATCAAAGAGCTGGAAAGGAAGCTGGGGAGAGAGGTTTGTGGAGTTCTCCGGGCAGACGGGACTCCCTGCTCACGCTGGCCAACTCCGGCGGGAGAAGGGCGCTGCAGCAAACACGCCAACCAGGAATCATTTCCCGAACAATCCGATCAAAATATAACGGATGAAAATGAGCGCCGCCGGGTAAAGGTGGTTGCCCCGCCGGAACAGTCCGCTACAACAAGCTCAAAGCTGACCTCCCTCCAGGATTGGAAATCACTCTTAGCACTGGCCCTGGTTGCTTTTTTCGTCGGCGCAGTTCTTACCTATACCGGGCTTCGTCTCACTTCCAGCCCTGAAAGCAAAGAAACCACAAGTAATAATACGGTTGAGGCTTCGAACGAATTTGAAGTGGATGTTGATGACCCCGATTTTTCTCGTCTGCAGGAATTTGCGCGCGGCGGGGTGGCGGCAAGAATTGCTCCTTTCCTGCAGCAGATAATTGATGAGACTGACAGCCCTGAAGCCCGGGCAGAAGCCCTTTACAGGCTGTTCGTATTTTACGAAAGCCAGGCAGAGTTTGAACTGGCCCTACAGACCGCCGAGCGTTTTCTGTCCAATTTTTTCGGTCATCCACGGACTCCTGAAATCCTTTATGGCGCCTGGTTTATCTCTGTAAACCTGGTTGATGACAGTGCACGGGCGGAAAGATATCGCCGTCGGTTGCTGGCAGATTATCCTGATTCGAGATGGGCGGAACAGTTACCGTGAAGTTAGCGATTATCGTGCTGGTCCTGGTATTTGCGAGTTTTGGTGCTGTCCTGCCTTCGGCGGCGGAGCAGCCTGGCGATTTTTCCGAAGAGGAGATGGAAGCCCTTGAACAGCCCCCGGAGGAGGAAATACCGGAGGACGAGATGGAATTTATTGAAGACCCCGAGGCGGTTGAAGAACCGGAAGATATAGATCCGGGCGATACTGAGACACAATTTACTTTTGGTTATCTTGCTTACCATGAGGACGGTAATCTACTGGTTGCCCTTGACCGCCTGGAGCGAGCCTTGGCCGGTGACGCCGGGTATGATGAAGCCCGCTACTGGTTGGGGAAAACTTATTACGCCCTGGGAAAGAATGAAAAAGCGATAGAAACCTGGGAGGGAGGATTGAACAGAAGTAGAGATAATCGCGACTTGTTTCAAAAAGCTCTGAATAGCCACCAGCTAAATTACGAACCTCCGCGCCCCGTCCCGGGCGAAGAGTGGCGTCTCGTGAGTCGCATAAGAGGGACAGATCCCGGGAGAAAGCAGAACTTGAATCCGGTCGCTCTGGCGCCGCGCGAGGCGGGGGGCTTTTTTAGTGCTTCTTATAAATTGGGCAGAATTTTTCTATACTCCGAGGAGGGAGAGCAGTTAAACCGCTGGCGAGGTTTTCAACGTCCCATCGATCTGACGCCGTTGGAGGGTCGGGGGGTAATAGTTACAGAGTTTGGCGGTGACCGGCTGACATTGATTGGTCGTGATGGTCAACCGGAAATATTTGCCGATACCAGGCTTGAGGCACCGATGCGAAGTTTCGCTGCCGATGGGTCTATATACGTTTATAATGACGGCGGTCGGGAGTTGGTAAGGTTTTCCAGGCGCGGGGATTTTATCGAAACTGTCTGGGAGGCCCCGCCGCTTTTTGACGTCCAGGACGTCGCTTATAGCCCAGAAGATGAGTTTTGGGTGCTGGATTTGGAAGAGGAGAGAATAGTTATCCTGGACCGGCGTGGTAATGAAACAGAGACTCTCAGCCTCGACCCGGAGCTCGGGGTGCGGCATTTGTTCTGGCGGGAGGGGAAATTGTTTGCCGCCGGGGGGCCGAGGCTATTTAAATTTGATGACAACATGGAACCGGTTTACCTTAGATCCAACAACGAGCTAATGACTGGAAGCGACGTCTCAGATATCTTGTTTTCGGGGGATAGGCTTATTCTTTCTCTATTTGAAAACAGCTTGCTTCCGATCTACCGCCAACCCAACCCTCCCGAGCCGGACGTTTTATTTCAGGATAGACGGATAAATTTCACGGCTTATCCGGTTGTCCGGATGAACTTTCTAATTCGTGATCCACTTTTAAGCAGTCGGTTTAGGCATCTCCAGGATAAGAACTTTGGCATTTCAATCGAAGATCGCAAAGCGCTTCCCAGTCTTTTGCGTTCGACCCGGGACCAGTACAGTCCAAGCTGGGTGATAATAATAGACGATGCTTTTAGAAGCCAGACCCAGTGGGAGGAAATCCAACAATTTTTACTTGAGGTTGTTAGCGTTTCACCGGCGGATTCCCGGGGCTCCATCTGGTCGGTGCACAATTTTCCCCGGCCTGCTATACAAGCGCGTACCCGACACCGAACCCTGCTTCGAAATGAAATAGCTCGACTTCATCCTTACCGGCAATCGGTCAGCGCCGACACTGTTTTTGAAGAAACGCTCCATAGAGCGCTTGATTATGGATTCCGCCGCCGCGGCTCACTGGGAGTGATTGTTGTTAGCCCGAGACTTAGCGACTACTCCGAAAGTGAAGAAATGCAAAGATTGGCCAACCGGCTTCGCAATAACGCCGTCCCTCTTGCTCTCATAAATCCAACCGTCGAGTCTCTGCCTGAAGATTTTAGTCTGACAAATGTTGGGAAGGCAAAACATATGAATTTATATGAGCTCTCTTATAATGATCTTTGGGCCCAATACAATCGAGTTTTACGAAGTCATTACACGGGAATCTTTCGCAGCCCCATAGATGTCATCCGGCCGGGGGCCTGGCGAAACTATGAATTGTCACTTCATTACATGAATTCAGTAGTCCGATTTTCAAACGGTTATTTATTACCATGACCGACAACTATAATTCCCCTGATTCACTGCAGCAGAAGCGTGAGGAGATGGTCCGTTATCATCTGGAACGGCGGGGTATAAATGACCCCCGTGTTTTAGAAGCTTTTCGCAGCGTTCCCCGGGAAATCTTTGTGCCGGAGGCGCGTCGTGACCAGGCCTACAATGACTGTGCTCTGCCAATTGGAGAGGGACAGACGATCTCGCAGCCCTATATTGTTGCTCTGATGACCCAGCAACTTGAGGTAGAGCCGGAGAAAAAAATCTTAGAAATTGGAACCGGTTCCGGCTATCAGACCGCTATTTTAGCTGAGATTGGTGGGCAGGTCTATACCGTTGAAGTTAGTGAGTCATTATCAGACCGTGCCCGCTCCCGGCTTGAAAAATTAGGGCTTGCCGACCGGGTAGAATTTAAGTTGGGCGACGGCACCCGGGGCTGGGAGGAAAAAGCACCCTTCGACCGAATTATTGTCACAGCGGCTGCCCCAGAAATTCCTATGCCCCTGGAAGAACAACTGGCGCCGGGAGGGCGAATGGTTATCCCGGTCGGTGGGAGGCGTTCTCAAACGATGACCGTTGTAATTAAAAAAGGACCCGGAAATTTCGAGCGCCGGCAGAACATATCCTGTGTATTTGTGCCGCTGGTGGGGGCATTTGGCTGGAATGATTGAGGGGATTGAGAAGTTTTCGGAACGTCGGCGCACTATGGTTGATTGGTTTTTTCTCTATTTAAAGGGTGTATGCATGGGAGTAGCCGACGTAATTCCTGGTGTAAGTGGCGGGACAATGGCGCTTGTGCTGGGCATTTATCGGGAACTGGTTGAAGCCCTGGGCTCACTTGATCTGGCCTGGTTAGTTCGCTGTGGACGTTCCCTGAGCGAGGGACTAAGTAATTTTATCTCAGTAGTGATAGCCGAATGCAAGAGGCTAAAACTACTTTTTTTCCTGGTGCTGGGCGGCGGGATATTTACGGCGCTGAGTTTGGGAGGGGCTCTGATCCCGCCAGTTCTTGAAAGTTACCCGGCCTTTGTTAGAGCGATTTTTTTCGGACTAATACTGGGTAGTGTTCACGTACCGGCCCGCGCTATTCAAACCCGGGCGCCGCGGCGTTTAATTCCTGCCCTTATCCTGCTGCTGGGCTTGTTTATGGTCGGTTTACTAATAACCGGTAACGGCGACCGCGCCACCACCGGTTCGCGCACCTGGGTCGAGGTGGAATCGAGCGGTCAATCGCTGCAGCAGTTGTTGTTTGAACAATATTCAGCCGGCGCTGTTTCTGAAGTCCTGGCCCGCGAAGAAAATCAGCGTCTATTTTCTAACGCTGATGATTCTGCCGCCGAAATGCATGTGCCAGTCGGGGCTGAGGTTTTAATCCCCCGGCCGTCCTACTGGTTTGTTTTCATCTCCGGTGCCCTGGCTGTATCCGCAATGATTTTGCCGGGCATAAGTGGCGCCTATATCCTTTTGATTCTGGGCAGCTATACATTTGTGCTCAACCTGCTTCATCTATTTAACAGCCGGTTGGCCGGCGGTCGACTGCCCGGTGGAGAAATATTTTACCTGTTTACTTTTGCCTCCGGAATGCTGATCGGAATCGTAACAATCTCACGCCTTTTAAAGTATTTACTCAACAACTATAACGATTACACAATGGCCGGATTAATTGGCTTTATGCTCGGTTGTTTGCGTGGTATATGGCCCTGGAGGTGGTTGGCTGACGGGGCCACTTTCTTGGCCAACTTCAGTCTATTGGGTGTGATAATGACTGCCGTGATTTTTGTCTGGGGGCTGGACTACTTTACTGATGGCGAGACAACCCCGGCTCGTCCGGGCCGATGAATTCTATTGATCAAGATATGGAATGGGGACATTTTCTTGACCTGTTTCGCCGGCAGTTGATGGTTTCCGAGGGGCTGGCGCAAAATACGGTTAATTCCTACTGCAGTGATCTGTCGCATTTTATAGATTTTGTTCGAACAAAAGCGTTGTCGCCGGCCGAGGTGGACATTTACGTTTTGACGGATTACCTGGAGAGCTGTCGGGGAGGCGAGTATTCGCCGCGAACAATAAGTCGCCGTCTGGCAACTTTGAATCGCTTTTTTGCTTTCCTTAAAAAAAATCAAAAAATTGATGCCAATCCAGTGGAAAAATTGGAACGCCCCCAGGATAAAAGGCAATTTCCCAATTATCTGGACGAAGAGGAAGTAAAGCAACTGCTCACCGCTCCCAGGTCGGATGAAGATGATGTTGAGTTGCGTGATCGAGCGCTGCTTGAGACATTATATGGTGCCGGGCTGCGGGCTTCAGAAGCGGCTGAGCTGTGTAATGAAAATGTCGACTGCGAGCGGGGAGAGATTCGGGTTACCGGGAAGGGAGATAAACAACGGCTGGTGCCCCTGGGCAGGCAGGCGCTCAACTGGTTGCAGGAATATTTTGATAAAGTGCGTAAACAGTGGGATCCTGCGGGTAAATCAAATCGAGTTTTTATCACCCCGGAAGCAAAGGCATTAACCCGGCAGCAGATCTGGCAGGTGGTAAAAAAATACGCCGCCCGGGTGGGGTTGACTGACGTAAGTCCTCATACCTTACGTGATTCTTTTGCCACACACATGCTCACGCGTGGAGCCGATCTACGCAGCTTGCAAAAAATGCTCGGCCACAGTGATTTACGGACAACCGCCGATATATATGTCCATCTGAGGGAAGAAGTTAGGGAAGCGCATGAAGTTTTTCATCCGCGTGGCGGGGAGAAAACTTGAATAATTTCAATTTATTGCGGACAATAATTTACAACAGTTAAGCTACCGCGAATTTTTTAGGCTATGGAGGTGCTCGCTATTGGAACTTGACAACTGGTTGGATACTAACACCTATCACCACTCGCGTTATAGCGATATAGAACGACTGCTGGATTTGAAGGAAAGGAAAGATTTGACGATTTCTGTCAGTCTCCCCACTCTGAACGAAGAGGAGACGATAGCAAAAGAAATAATTTTAATCCAGACGGAGTTGATGATTCAATACGACCTGGTTGATGAAATAGCAGTAATTGATAGTGGTTCTGAGGATAGAACACGAGAAATAGCCCGCAAATACGGTGCCTCAGTATTTCTGGCCAGCGACTACCTGAAAGAGGAAGGGGTTCACCAGGGGAAGGGGGAAAACCTCTGGAAAAGTCTCTATCTCCTCAAGGGCGATATAATTGTTTACCTGGACGCGGATATTAAAAACATCGATCCGAAGTTTGTCTACGGTCTGGTTGGCCCCCTGCTTGAGCGGGAGGAATTAAGCTACGTTAAGGCTTTTTATGAGCGTCCGCTGCAGTTTGGTGACGAGGTCAGGACTGGCGGCGGTGGTCGAGTTACAGAGATACTCGTAAGACCGCTGTTTAACATGTTTTTTCCAAAACTGGCCGGTATGATGCAACCGCTGTCCGGGGAATACGCCGGCCGTCGCAGTCTGCTTGAAAAGCTCCCGTTTTTTATTGGTTACGGGGTTGAGACAGGGTTGCTTATTGATATTAGTGAGCAGTTTGGAATAGAGAATATTGCCCAGGTCGACCTTGACAAGCGGGTGCACGAAAACCAGGACTTGCAGTCTCTTGGGAGAATGGCTTTTGGAATTTTACAGACCTTTTTCAGTCGGGCGGATGCGCTGGGCAAGGTAGAATTGAAAGAAGAGTTGCATCGGTTATACAAAAGTATTATTGCCTCCGGCGAAGAGTATGACCTGCGTGGCGAAGAGTTACGCGAGATTGAGCGACCGCCCATGGTGGAGCTTGAACAATACAGAGAAAAGTGGAAGTAGAGCGGCTATCAAAATGAAAGTTTATCTGGTTCGACACGGCGCAACCTACTGGAATCAGCGAGGTTTGATCCAGGGGAATGTTGACGTAGGGCTTACCGGCGAGGGAGAAGAACAGTCCCGCCAGGCTGCAGACAAATTTCCTGCGGAAAGGGTTTTTGATCTTGCGGTTAGTCCACTTCGCCGCGCCCGGCAAACCGCTGAGGTTCTCAAACAAAGACTCAAGATAGACCAGAACTGGGTGCTGGACGGACTGCGAGAGTTTGACCAGGGCTACTGGAATGGATTGCCAAACGATGAAGTTGCGGAGCACATTGATCCGGCTACTTATCAGAGCTGGCAGAAAGATCCTCTTAACTCTTCGCCTCCGGCTGGAGAAACTATGCTTGAGGTTGAAGAGCGAGTTAATGAGGCTGTTGATTTTTTAAAAGAAAATTCTAGCCATCCGTTGATCCTGGTGGCTCATAAAGTTGTAAACAGCATTGTTGCTTCACTGGGTGGAGAGTGGCCCCTAAAAGATGTCCTGGACTCTCTGCCCGCTAATGCTGCTGTGTTCGAGGTGCGTCTATAACCAGATACTTCCCTCCAAAAAACTTCTCTCATTGAGCTGAAAAAAAGAGGGGGAGCTTTTTGGAGGTAACTCAACAGATAAAGGAGAGGTATAAATGTTTCCAACCCCACTTGAGGGATTGCAAATAAAACTTTTACATTACAGCTGTCCTCCGGTTATTGGTGGAACTGAATTTATAGTTGAAGCTCACGCACGCTGGCTCAAAAAATATGGTGCAGACGTTGAGTTGTTAGTGGGCGAGGGCGAGCAGTTTGAGGACGATATACCCGTCCGTCAGATACCAGAAATGGGCTCAAATTATACTGGTAAGAAAGAGGTTATTCAGACACTTGAGAACGGAGACCTGTCTCTTTTTGAGAAACAAAAGCGGAAGTGTAAGGAAAAGATAGCCCCATACTTTGAAGAAGCCGACCTTGTTATACCCCATAATATTTTTACAATGCCCTTCAATTTGCCCCTGACCGCAGCGCTCTTTGAGTTGGTTGAAGACACCTCTGCAAATACTCTCGCCTGGACCCATGATATAGCCTGGTTAGATGATAAATACGATACGCCCGATGAATACCCCTGGAAGCTGCTGGCTGAGCCGGCGGCCGTCGACCGCTACGTCGCAATTTCGGGTCTGCGCGCAGATCAGCTCCGGTCGGTGTTTGAGAGGAAGACGCGGGTTGAGGTGGTCCATGACGGCATTGAATTTGATGAGTTTCATGAGCTTGATTCTGTTATTCAGCAAATATACAGGGAAAATAAGATGTATTACGACGATATTTTAGGCATCTATCCGGCACGGATTGTCAGGCGGAAAAATTTTGAACTGGCGCTTGAGATTCTATATCATCTGAAAAAATTGGGCTATTCGATGCACTTCATTATTACCGGACCACCCGACCCCCACAATCCCGATTCGCTGGAATATTTTGAGGAGTTAAAAGAACTAAGGTCCGATCTTGAACTTGAGGACGAAGTTATATTCTGCTACGAGCTGGAGCACCCGGAGACCGGGGAACCGCTGCGGATCAGTTATAATAGGATGCGCCAATTTTATCGATTGAGTGATTTGCTTCTCTTTACAAGCCTTCAGGAAGGGTTTGGATTGCCTCTGCTTGAGGCCGGTCTCAGTCGGACATTAATCTGTTGTTCAAACATGGCACCGCTCCCCGAGGTCGGCGGCGAGGCACCGCTCTATTTTGATCCCGAGGAGCACCCGTCGATTATTGCCTACGAAATACGTGAGGAGATTGAATCCCAGGCGGCCACGCTTCTTCAGCGCCGGGTGCGCAAAAATTTCACCTGGCCCGCTATTTTTGAACGCTATTTGATACCGCTAATAGAAAATGTTTGTGAAAAAAATTAATAGGGATTGTAAATTCAACGCCACTGGATTCCCGCTTCCGCGGGAATGACAACGTGTGAATAGCCCGTCATTGCCGGACTTGATCCGGCAATCCAGCGATTTTGAAGTTGATCTTTAAATGGTTCAATTCAACTCCACCGGATTCCCGCTTCCGCGGGAATGACGTGGAAAAATTTAGGAGGTAATTAAAATGAAGGCATTACTGCTTGCTGCCGGTTATGGCACACGGCTTTACCCGCTGACTAAGGACCGTCCCAAGCCTTTACTGGAGGTCGGTGGTCGACCGATGCTGGATCATATCATGGACAAAGTGGAGGAAGTGTCTGCCGTCGACGAAGTCTTTATTGTCAGCAACGATAAATTTTACGAGAGCTTTTGTGACTGGGCCAATCAACGCGAAACCGGACTACCGGTTAAAGTGATTAATGACGGTACCAGCCAGGACGGCACGAAACTGGGTGCTATTGGCGATATCAAATACAGCGTTGACGAGGCGGGAATCGAGGAGGATCTAATGGTACTTGCCGGAGACAACCTGTTTGACTTCTCTCTCGTTGATATGGTCCAAACTTTTGATGAGAAAGGTGAAAATGTTATCGGAGCGCTGGAGTTTGAAGACGAGAGTAAACTCTCCAAGTATGGTATCGTTGACGCGGCACCTGACGGGCAGGTTGTGGATTTTGTTGAAAAACCCGACGATCCACCTTCAAATCTTGTCGCAATGGGTATGTATTTGTTTCCCGGTGAAAAACTGAATCTGCTGGAGGAATACCTGCAGTCGGGGGGTAATCCCGATGAGCCGGGCTGGTATGTCACCTGGCTGGTTGAAAACGACGCTGTTTACGCCCACCGGTTTGAGGGTTTATGGTTTGATATTGGAGACAAGGATTCGCTAAAAAAGGCCGATGAATACGTAAGCAAGCGTGGTCTTTCCTGAGGCTGTAGCTGTATCTGTTTAGCGTGTCCTTATTCAATGCCACTTAGTTTGTCATTCCGGGCAAGCGACCGTAGGGGGCGCGACCCGGAATCCAACTTGAATTTTAAGCGGTTATCGTTCAAGACCATCCCCCCTTTCTTTTCTCCCCGTCAAGGGGGAAAAAGATGAGGGCTTCGGTAGGTTGTGGTGGAATAGAAGGTAAAGGTTACCTTCTGCGTCGCTTAATGATAGAATAGTTCCTTTGAAATTTGATTATAATCTAAGCTTTAGATAGAGGAGTGAGTTGTTATGAGCAACATCAAGTGTGACATCGCCGATTCATCGCTCGCCGAGGCGGGCAAAGAGAACATTCTGTTTGCAGACAGGGAGATGAAAGTTTTAGAACAGATCAGAAATCGTTTTCGTGAGGAAAAACCATTGGAAGGAGTTCGGCTTTCGGCCTGTTTGCACGTGACCACGGAAACGGCTAACTTGATGCGCACCCTGAAGGCGGGCGGTGCCGATGTAGTGCTCTGTGCTTCAAACCCGCTGTCTACTAAAGATGATGTTGCCGCGGCGCTTGTTGAGGAGTATGAAATACCGGTTTTTGCTATTCACGGTGAGGACCGGGACACCTATTACTCGCACATCAACGCTGCCATTGAGCATGAACCTCAGGTTACAATGGACGACGGCGCTGATCTGGTAAGTACTATTTTGAAAGAACACCCTGATCTGGCCGGCCAGCTCATAGGTAGCACCGAGGAGACAACCACCGGTGTAATTCGCCTTCGTGCTATGGCTAATAACGATGTTCTTGAGTTTCCGGTTATCGCTGTAAACGACGCCAAGACGAAGCACATGTTTGACAACCGTTATGGAACCGGTCAAAGTACAATCGACGGCATACTGCGGGCCACAAATATTCTGCTGGCCGGACGCGAATTTGTTGTTGCCGGTTTTGGCTGGTGCAGCCAGGGCATAGCTATGCGGGCCGAGGGAATGGGAGCCAACGTCACCGTCTGTGAAGTTGATCCACTGCGCGCTCTGGAGGCTCACATGAGCGGTTATGACGTTAAACCCATGTCCGAGGCGGCTGAAGAAGGAGACGTTTTTGTAACCTCCACAGGCGATATATCAGTAATCCGTCGCGAACATTTTGAAAAAATGAAAGACGGCGCTATTGTTGCCAACTCCGGTCACTTTAACGTCGAACTTGATCTGGAGGACCTGGACGAGATGGCGGTCGATAAACGCCAGGTTAAACCGAGTGTCGAAGAATACAAGCTGCAGGACGGTCGTTCGATATTTGTGCTCGGCGAAGGTCGCCTTGTTAACCTCGCCGCCGCCGAGGGGCATCCGGCTGAGGTTATGGACATGTCTTTTGCCAACCAGGCCCTGTCGGCCGAGCATCTGGCAAAAGAGGCTGCCGACCTGGAGCACACCGTTCACTCGGTGCCCCGGCGGATCGACGAGAGAATAGCTGAATTGCGGCTGGCTGCCAGTGGGATTGAAATTGATCAGCTGACTGCAAAGCAGAAAGAATACCTTGAATCCTGGCAGATGGGGACCTGAGATCCGTCCCAAAAGTCCATTATGCATTATGCGTCCTCTCCCAGGGTTCTGGTTACAGACGTGTCAAAGATGAAGGAGGTATCTTATTATCTCATTCTCCCCAGCCGGTTTTTTATGATGAACCGGCTGGGTCCGAGGTATACCTGGCAACGAGCAAATCCTCCAGGATCTATTGCCGGCTTTAAATCCGTGAAATACCCTGAATCTTCTCAGCCGTAATAGTGGTAAGGATAGTGAAGGAGATTTAAAAATCCGATAATAAGCACCTCCTTCATTTGAAAACGAATTGGCGGGGGAAGACACATTATGGATTAATACTGGTGCTTATATCTGGGAGATGATTCTTGTATGAATCAATCAGCTCCTGCAGTCGACGAGTCGGCCGGGGCGATTGAGTGGTGGCGTCGGTTGCCCGGCTGGCTTGAACATTCCACTCCCGAGAAATTTTTGCAGACGGTGAAGAATGAACTGAAGGATTTTAATCTCTACTTGCGACTGGCAGATGAGTCGGCGCCAGAAGGGGTCACCGGCAAGGTATTAAAATACACAGAAGACGGACTTGAACTGGAACTGATAATTGCTGACCGTGAAACTGTTGAGAACACCGGTCATTATCACGGTTTGATGGCCTGGATAGCGGCTCGCTATGCTCGGCTTCGCGAACAGAAACACCGTGATTTCAATCGCCGCGCCGATGGTTTTTTAAGCGATTTTTTAGATCGCTACACTGCCTTTGGATCGGCGGTCACTCCCTATATGCTAGCCTCTGTGCTGGCAGAAGTATCGGTCAGGCATTTCAACCGGGAGATCAGTAGTTTTATTTTTTACAACGAAGATCCCCCCCACCAGGTTTTTGGAGAAGCGGAAAATTTCCCTGAAGCTGAAAAGTTTGAAACTCATGAGCCCCCCCTGACGTCCGGTGACGGTTACCACTGGTTTCCAATTTACACTGAAAATTGTCTTTTAGCGTCGGTTGCTTATCAGGAGCGTTTCTGGCCGTCAATCCGGGTCGATTACCTGGTTGATGTTTTTAACTGTATTGGTGACCGGCTGAGCGGTATGGCTGAAGCCAAGCCGCCCCGCCACCGAGTTTATGAACTGGGCCAAGCGATTGACTTAACTTCTGATCACCTGCGAACCAGTCGCGGTCTTGATTACATACTTCAGTCTTATGTAGATATGATTTTTGAAGTATTTGACTGTGACGTTTGCCGACTTTTTTGGCGCGAATCCGATCATGAACTTAAGTTGCGGGCCTCGACACCACCGGCCGAGGAAGAAAATACAATTATCATTGAGGAAGACCCGCTGATTGAGTCGGTTATAAACGAAAGCAAAGGTGTGCTCATCAATAACGTTCCCGCCGCTGATGAAGAAACAGGTCGTGACGATGGCTTTCGAAGTTTTATTTCTGTTCCCCTGCGGTTGGAGGAACGAGTTATAGGTACTGTTAATATTTCATCGGAACGGGCTAACTCCTACACCGAGGAGCAACTGGCCCGGCTTTCCAGTTTCTGTGATCGGCTGGCCGGGATCTATTCTATCGCCCTGGATTTTGCTAATCTGACCGCCTACGTTGAAGAGCTATTGCTTGAATTGCCAGTTGGTGTGATTAATATTCGCTTTGGCTCCTCGGAAGTTATATTAAATCCCGTCGCACGTCAGCTCCTTTCAATTCCTGCGGGACGACTTGGGGAGGAGGAGTTTGTTGAGCGAATCAAAAAACTTGATTCCGAGGAGTTAGTGAGTCTTGTTGGGGGGGCGAAAGAGGCTGATCTTGTAGGACCGGTAGACATCGAACTGGGCGGTGAACAGAGCCACCCAACAGTAATATCAGCGCTTCGATCATACGTAAAAAATGTCTCGGGTGAAGTTATTGGGGCCATCATCGTTTTGTCCGATGTTACCGAACAGCGGCTCTTAAACCGGCAGATGAGTCGGACGGAAAGATTGACGGCTCTCGGCGAGCTCGCTTCCAGTCTTGCTCACGAGATAAAAACACCCCTGACTTCCATTCACGGTTTTGCTCAGATGATTCCGAAAAAAATGGACCAACCTGAATTTCTTGAACGAATGTCTGAGGTTGTGCAAAGAGAAGCGGACCGGCTCAACTCTCTGGTTGAAAATCTGCTTTCTTTCGGCAAACCGCAGGTTGAGGAAAAAAGGCGGGTTAACATTCCGGACCTGGTTGAGGATGTGCGGGTTTTAGTGGATAAAAAAATAGAAAAAAAGCAAGCCAGTCTAAAGGTGAAATTGCCGGATCAGTTGGAAGTAATGGGGGATGGCGCCAAGTTAAAACAGGTGTTCATCAATCTTCTGCTCAATGCGCTTGATGCAGTTGAGCCGGACGGCGAGATCATTGTTCGTGGAGAAAAAACCGACGAGCGCTTTGTAAAAATTGAGGTGGTGGATGACGGCGAAGGAATGGAGCCGGAAATTTTAAATAAGATATACAATCCTTTCTTTACCACCAAGTCCGAAGGATCCGGGCTCGGGCTGGCTATCACTCATAGAATTATTGAGGAACACGGGGGCGAGCTGGAAGTTAACTCGTCGCCCGGCGAAGGGACAGAAGTAAGCATTTTATTACCTGTTTTTGCGACGGGTGAGAGGTGAAAATTAAAAGTGTCTGATTTGGTGAAGGTTTATGTGATTGACGACGATCCCAGCATATGTCAGTTGTTTGAAGAAGCTCTTGGAGACAGCTACGATGTGACTTCATTCCAGGATGGTGAGTCGGGGATAGAGGCGATTGAGGAGTCAACCCCGGATGTGCTGCTGCTCGACATAATGCTGCCGGGGAAAGGGGGGATGGAGATACTTGAGGAAGTGCGAGAAAAATTCCCGCGAGTTGTTGTGATAATGGTTACTGCCTATGACGACGTTGACACCGCTGTTCGCGCTGTCAAGCTGGGAGCACACGATTACATAGCCAAGCCTTTTGACCTCGAGGAGGTTGAGGTGACTATTGAAAAAGGATTGGAAAATCGTGAATTAAGGGAAGAGGTTAAACAGCTGCGTTCTTTTCTTGAAGGTGATTATCAACACTCACCTCTGATCGGAGAAAGCCAGGCGATGGAAGAGGTTAAGCAGCGGATCGAAAAGGTGGTTGACACTGACACGGCGGTTTTGATCCAGGGGGAGAGTGGGACGGGGAAGGAAGTTGTGGCCAACACTATACATTACAACAGCAGCCGGAGCGACCAGCCGTTTGTGGCGGTGAACTGCGCTGCTATTCCTTCTGATTTGCTGGAAAGCGAGTTGTTTGGACATAAAAAGGGGGCTTTTACCGGGGCGGAAGAGGACAAAAAGGGGAAAATTGAACTGGCTGACGGAGGCACCTTGTTTCTCGATGAAATCGGCGCAATGCCTTTGCCGATGCAGGCAAAAATGCTGCGGGTGCTCCAGGATCAGCAGGTCATGCCGGTCGGGGGCGAGGAGGCCAGACAGCTCGATTTTCGCTTGATCAGTGCAACCAGTTCGGAGATCGAAAAGATGGTTGAGGAGGAGCGCTTCCGACGTGATTTATACTACCGGATTAATGTCTTTGAAATAAAATTACCACCGTTAAGGAAAAGAAAAAAGGACATCCCTGTATTTTGTAATTATTTTCTCCAGGAAATAAGCAAAAAAGTGGAGAAAGAAGTGAACGATATTAGTCCGGAGGCGATGGAAATTTTAACCTCTCACGATTGGCCGGGAAATGTTCGTGAGTTGCGAAACGCCCTTGAAAGTGCTGCCGTGGTTGCTGAAGAGGAGGTGCTTCAACCCGGTGATTTTGATCTGCTGAAAGGATCCCGGGAACGGGCGGCGGGCGAACAGTCAATCCTGGAGGAGGGTCTCTCCCTACAGGAAGCCGAAGAAAAGCTTGTTGAAGCCACTTTAAAAAGATATGACGGCAACATAACCCGGGCTGCTAAAGAGCTGGGTATTACTCGAAAAACTCTACGTAAAAAAAGAGATGATTACGGAATTGAGGTGTAGTAGCCGTGCAGTTTGAAACAGTAATCAGAGGAGGAAAAATTTATACCGGTCAAGATTGTT
This sequence comes from uncultured bacterium, assembly GCA_964566495.1. Taxonomy (GTDB): domain Bacteria; phylum T1Sed10-126; class T1Sed10-126; order T1Sed10-126; family T1Sed10-126; genus T1Sed10-126. The sequence goes on from CAZMIT010000002.1 coordinate 28,232, forward strand.
TCCGGGGCGATATTGGGATACGGGAGGGAAGCATCGCTGCTATAGCAGCTGAGCTATCTTCCGGGGAGGAGAAAACTATCGACGCCCGCGGTATGGAGGTGCTGCCGGCGGCGGTGGATCCCCACGTTCATTTCAATCTTGAGCTTCCTCTTTTGGATATAAGCTCCCGGGACAGCTATTGGACCGGAGGGCGAGCGGCGGCCCGGGGAGGCCTGACCACTGTTCTTGATTTCAGCGAACAGCGCCCGGGTGAACAATTAATTGCCGGCGTGGAGAGAAAAATTGAGCAGGCACGGGGAAACTCGCCGATCGACTATGGAATTCATCCGACAGTATACGATTGGGACCCCCGGCTGCTGGATGAAATTGAAAAGCTGGTTGAGGCGGGGTTCCCAACCCTGAAAATGTTTATGATTTATTCGGAAGAAGGCTGGCGCTCCCCGGAACCGGCGCTGCTGGAGGCGATGCGCCGGGCCTCTGAAGTCGGAGCCACTATTTTGGTTCACTGTGAAAACGATAAGCTGCTTGGATATTTTACCGAACAGGTGGCAGCCAGCGAAAATGAGGTCGGTGCCTACGGTCTGGCTCTGTCGCGTCCGAATGTCGTTGAGGCAAGCGCCGTTCAGCGAGCTGTTGACCTCTGTGAACACGTTGATGGCCGGCTTTACGTCGTCCACCTTTCGACTGCTGAGGGGGCCCGGTGCCTCAAAAAGGCGCAAAAACGGGGAGTCGATGTTACGGTCGAGACCTGTCCGCAGTTTTTACTCCTGACAGAGGAAAAATTGCAGGGCGAGGAAGGCCATCTCTTTGCCGCCTCCCCGCAGCTTAAGTCAACAGCTGATAACGAGGCTCTCTGGCAAGCCCTGGAGTCTGATGTAATCGACGTGATTGGCACCGATAATTGTACTTTTAACCGCCAGCAGAAAGATCTCTGGGAAGGAGATTTCCGCAAAATCCCCCGGGGACTGCCCGGCTGTGAGACACTATTTCCCTTGATATACACTCATGCCTATCGTCGCCGGGGTTGGCCTTTGAACGAGGTCGTTAGAAAAACCAGCCTGCTTCCTTCTCGTGCTCACGGTTTATATCCGGACAAAGGTTCGCTGCAGCCGGGTACCGATGCCGATATCATTGTTATTGATCCCCAAAATAGTCTTACCGTTAACCCGCAATCATTGCTCACTGACTCTGACTGGTCTCCCTACGAGGGTTTTGAACTCTACGGTTTCCCCGAGTATACAATCTGTCGGGGTAAAGTAGTGGTGGAAGAAGGAGAGATAATCGAGTCAATGCGCGGTCATGGCAAGCTTGTTCGACGATCACCCGTGGGGTAGAATTTGCAGAATTATACAACCTATCGAAGCATCTTCCCCTCAGCCTTTTACTGGGAAAGAGCTGGGTTAAGGGGAGAGGGGAAGGAATTTTAGAACCCCTTCGGTAGGTTGTAAGAAGAATTAAAAAATATTTGACAGCGTTTGAGTTACCTTTTATAATACTTACCCTATAAATCCCCAATCCCCTCTTAAAGCCCTTCCCCACCAAAAGCCGGCTCCGGAAAACCGGGGCCGGCGTTTTTTCTTTTTTTTGACTGTAACCTTTCAACGTTATCCCAGGTAGGGCCTCCCGGAGCATCTCCCAGCCAAGCAACGTCATGCCCGACTTGCTCCGGCACAGGTAATGATGAAAGCGTTGGTGGTTAGGGGCTTGATCCCGGTCTATTCATGAAGCCCTATGAATAGACCGCCTGTAAGGCCGCCCATTCTAAGAATGGGCGGGGTTAACCCAGCCGTTTACAGAACAACTGGAAAACTACAGCATGTAGAAATAACTAAACTGGCAAATAATTATTTAATCCTCACACGAAGCTGATAAACGGCTGTCCTGTGGATGAACTATTCACGACAATCATGCTGTCGTGAATAGTTCAGGTTGATGGGTTCTGTCGTTGACATTTAGGGGTTGTTTTCATAGAATTATTTATCAATGCTCCGGGTTATAAGACAGATGACTCTTTTCTGGAGGTAACTTTAATTGCCCGTTCAGAAGAAAAAACTTGGTGAAATACTTATCTCCGCCGGGTTAATCACCGAAGACCAACTCAACGAAGCGCTTGAAGAGCAGGAAGAGTCTGGTGAGCGCCTGGGTAAAATATTGAAAGACCTGGGGTATATAAAGGGGATTGAACTGGCAGCAGCCCTCTCCACCCAGCTAAACATACCTTATGTAAGTCTCTCCGACTACAATTTATCCGAGGAACTGGCTGAAGTCATCCCCGAAGACGTGGCCCGGGAGAGGCGACTCATACCGATTGAAGAGCTTGAAGACCAGGTTGTGATAGCTGTTGCTGACCCCTTAAACGTAGCGGCCATGGATGAAATCAAGATGATGGTCGGCAAGGCCGTCGAGCCGGTTATTGCGGCCGAGGAAGAGATTAACAATGCGATGGGCGACATTTATGGTTCTGCCGATCAAATTTCCGGCGTAATTGAGGATATGACCGAAGACGACGTGGATATTGTCTCGGACCAGGGGCCGGAGGTTGGGCAGGATATCGAAGAACAGGTTAACGAGACGCCGGTGATCAAGCTGGTCAATATGATCCTGCTGGAAGCGATAAAAAATCGCGCCAGTGATATTCACCTGGAGCCGTTTGAACACCGGTTTGTGGTTCGCATCAGAATTGACGGTGTCCTGCAGGAACTGAATCCGCCGCCTAAGGAATTGCAGTCGGCTGTCATCTCCCGGGTGAAGGTAATGGCCGATCTGGATATCGCTGAGACCCGGTTGCCGCAGGACGGCAGAATTCGATTGCAGTTGAGCGGCCAGGTGCTTGACTTTCGGGTAAGCACAATTCCCACCGTTTTTGGTGAGAGTGTTGTTCTGCGGCTTTTGAGCCAGGATGACATTGACCTCGAAACGGATGTGCTCGGTTTTATTCCGGAAGTGGAGGATCGCTTTCAGGAGATTATTGAAAGACCTAATGGCATAGTTCTTGTTACTGGTCCTACGGGTTGCGGAAAGACTACGACGCTTTATGCCGGTTTAAACCATATCAACAATCCGGAGGATAAAATAATTACGATGGAGGATCCGGTTGAATATGAGCTGCCCGGTTTAATCCAGTGCCAGGTGAACGAAGAGGTTGGCTTTACTTTTGCCTCCGGGCTACGTTCCATTTTGCGCCAGGACCCGGATATCTGTCTCGTCGGTGAGATTCGTGACGTTGAGACGGCGGAAATTGCCGTCCAGGCCTCTCTGACCGGGCACCTTGTAATGTCCACCACCCATACTAACGAGGCGGCGGGAGCAATCACTCGTCTTGTTGACATGGGAGTGCAGCCTTTTCTGCTCACTTCCACCATCCAGGCCATTGTGGCTCAGCGGCTGGTTCGTCTGATCTGTGAAGAGTGTCGCGAGGAGTATGAACCCGATCCTGACGATTTGCGACAGTTGGGTAAGGACCCCGCCGAGTGGGCAGATCATAATTTTACCCACGGGACAGGTTGTGAAAACTGTGGCGACACCGGTTTTCGGGGACGTACCGGTATATTTGAACTGCTGGAGATGTCAAAGGGAGTCAGTGAGCTCGTCAATGAACGTGCCTCGGCTGAACAGATCTTTCAGCAGGCGACCGACGAGGGAATGATACCGATGCGTGATGATGGCTGGCAGAAGGTAGTTGACGGACAGACGACGATTGAGGAAGTGCTGCGCGTCGCCCCCGTTGAATCTGGTGTTTCTATTGAAATCTCGGAGGAAGACTTTGACGAGGAGTTCGCCCAATACCTGTGAATATAACGGCTATTAACGCCGTTAAGGAGGTCCTTTTATGGACGCCGGTAGATTAATAGAGTCCCTGGTTGAAAAGAAAAAATTGACCCCCGAAGAAGGGGATGAAGTGTTGACCCGCGGGGAGACGACCGGAGAAGAAGTTCTTGCTATAATCACACGGGAATTTGAGATAGATCGAAAGGAAACCCTGGAAACTTATGCCCATAGTTATGGGATGGAATTTGTTGATCTATCCGACGCCGAGCCAATCGATGACGCTGACGAAATTATTGACTCCGCAACGGCTCAACAGTATTTTGTTTTTCCCTACGAAAAGACATCAACCTCTCTGAAACTGGCTGTTGCCGAACCCCCCGACTTGCGTATGATGGATGATTTAGAAGCTATCCTGGAGATGCCTATCGAATGTTCGCTGGCCGATCCGGAGGAATTAGAGGAGTTAATTACCACCTATTATGGCACCTCGATGGATGATATTGACAACGTGCTGGATGAGCTGGGAGAAGAAGACCTGGTACACGTCGAGGAAGAGGATGAGGAGGCAGATGTTGCGGAGCTGGAGGAGCAGGCGGAAGAGGCACCGGTAATTAAGCTGGTAAATATGATTATAATGGAAGCTGTTCAACGGGGGACCAGCGACATTCACATTGAACCCCTCGAGGGACGATTGCTCGTTCGCTACCGCATTGACGGGGTCCTGCATAAAGCACACGAACCCCCGAAGCGACTGCAGGGGGCGATTGTTTCGCGGATAAAGATAATGTCGGAGATGGATATTGCCGAACGGCGTATACCTCAGGACGGGCGGATCAAGTTAAAGATGATGGGGAAGGAACTTGATTTTCGGGTTAGCTGTCTGCCCGGTATTCACGGCGAGAGCGTCGTACTTCGAATTCTTGACAAGGAATCTGTGAATATCGGCCTGGAAACGCTGGGATTTCTACCGGATAATAAGGCTATATTTGACAAATTGATTCGCAAACCGAACGGGATTATTCTGGTCACCGGTCCGACCGGTTCGGGTAAGACGACGACCCTGTATTCTGCTTTGCAGGAACTTAATACGCCGGACCGCAAGCTGATTACGATTGAGAACCCGGTTGAGTATCAGCTGGAAGGCATAAACCAAATGCAGGTGAACGACGAGATCGGGCTGGATTTTTCACGGGGATTGAGTTCACTGCTCCGCCAGTCGCCGGACGTTATTCTTGTCGGGGAAATACGTGACTACGAGACGGCCGAGACGGCAATACGGGCGGCTCTCACCGGTCACCTGGTCTTTTCGACACTGCATACCAACGATGCCCCCAGCGCCGTGAACCGCCTGGTTGACCTTGGTGTCAACGCTTACCTGATCAGCTCGGCCGTGCAGGCTATTATGGCCCAGCGCCTGGTCCGGAAAATTTGTGACAACTGTAAGGTTGAATACGAGCCGGAGATGGAATATATCCACCGAGTCGGATTCCCAGAGGAAGACGTTGAAGAGACGACTTTCTATCAGGGAGAAGGCTGTGAAAATTGCAACATGACCGGCTATACCGGTCGGACCGCTGTCTTTGAAATGATGGTTACTAACGAACAAATGAAGGATATGATACTTGAAGGCTGTACGACTAACGAGCTGCGCGATGTGGCCATCGATAGCGGCATGAGGACCCTGCGCCAGGACGGCTTCATCAAGGTTAAGATGGGCGACACGACGCTGATGGAAGTCGCCCGGGTAACTCAGGCCCACGGAACCGCGGCCGCGGTGTAAAGCGCAGATCGCGGATCGCAGGGAGTAAATTTTTTCGACTTGTTCGGCCACAGATATTGATTTATGATTTTGAATTTGATTTTGCGCAGCGCGCTAAGCGCCATGCGCCCCGCGATTACATATAACTCTATCGAGGAGGAAGTTTGAATGGACGTTTTTGACCTTATGCAGATGTGCATAGACCAGGATGCCTCGGACATTCATTTGACCGTGGGAACCAAGCCAGTGTTACGGGTTGACGGGGGAATTAAAAAGGTGGACGAAGCTGAAAAATTAACCCCCCAGGACACCGAAAAGATGGTTAAGGCTGTCGCGCCGGACGAACACCTGGAAAAGCTGGCCAAGGCCGGCCAGAGTGACTTTGGTTACGAAATGGAGGACGGCAACCGTTTCCGGGTCGCTATTTTTAAACAGCAAAAATACGCCGGCATGGTTATGCGGCTTATTCCTAAAAAAATATTTACTTTTGAAGAGCTGGGGTTGCCTTCAAAAATGAAGGAAATTTGCACCTACCCCCGGGGAATAGTTCTCGTCACCGGGCCTACCGGTTCCGGGAAAACCACCACCCTGGCCGCTTTTATCGATTATATAAATTCTAACTTTGGCAAGCATATAATTACAATCGAGGACCCGATAGAATTTAAACATCCGCACAAGCAGTCGATTATAACTCAGCGTGAACTGGGTGTCGACGTGCTCTCGTTTAGCGACGGCATCCGTTCCGGCCTGCGTATGGACCCTGACGTTATGCTGGTCGGTGAGATGCGCGACCAGGAGACAATCGGTGCCGCGATAACCGCCGCTGAGACCGGTCACCTCGTTTTTGCAACTCTGCATACTAACAGTGCCGCACAGACGGTCAACCGGATTATTGATACTTTCCCCCAGGAAGAACAGTCCCAGGTGCGTTCGCAGCTTTCAATCACACTGACTTCGGTCATCTCCCAGACGCTAATGCCCTTAAAGAGTGGCACCGGACGGACTGCGGCTTTTGAAATAATGATTGCAACACCCGGAATTCAGAATTTGATTCGCGAGAAGAAGGAACAGAACATCCCCTCGGCCATTCAGACCGGTGGCAACCTGGGCATGCAGACTCTTGACCAGCACCTGCAGCAGCTTTACCAGCGCGGTAAAATTTCCTACGACGAGGCTGTTGCCAACGCCCAGAACGCCGAGGAACTGAAGAAAAAATTGTAACTCCACTGTAGTAAAAAAAGTTTTTAATCCCATGGAGGTTTAACGATGCCTACTTTTGAATATCAGGCGATGGATTCCAGCGGTCAGGAGGTCTCGGGCCGGATTGATGCGGCCAGCGAAAGTGCTGCCGTCTCCGACCTGAAAGACCAGGGTTACCGGCCCTTTGAAGTCAATGAGGTCTCCACTGGCGACTTCGACATCTTGGATTATATTCCACTGATTGGCGGTACTCCGGTAAGTGGTGAGGAGGTTGCCCTGTTCACCAGGCAGATGGCGACCCTGCTGGACGCCGGACTGCCGCTGCTGCGGGCCGTCAACGTCCTGAAAGAGCAGACAGAGAACGAGGATTTTCAACAAATACTGGGCCAGATTGCCCAGGACATCCAGGGAGGAGCCAGCTTCAGCGAGGCCCTGAAAGCACATCCCGACGTCTTCGAAGAGCTTTACATTAACATGGTCAAGGCGGGTGAGGTCGGTGGAGTGATGGAACAGGTGCTTGACCGGCTGGCTGATTTTGCCGAGTCCGCACAGGAGCTGCGGATGAAGATTAAGTCGGCAACCATGTATCCGGCTATTATGTTTGGCATAGCAATCCTGGTTGTATCTTTTCTGCTGGTATTTGTTCTGCCCACCTTTATCGACCTTTTCTCTGAGATGGGAGTCGATTTACCGTTGCCGACTCGAATTGTAATTGGTTTGAGTAATTTCCTCCAGCATCGCTGGTATGTGGTTATTATTGCTGCCATCGGTGGCTTTTATGGTTTGAAGTGGTATTATGGAACTGACCAGGGAGAATACAATATTGATAAAATGAAAATAAACATGCCCATTTTCGGGACGCTATTTCGGAAGGTAGCCGTGGCTCGCTTCGCTCGCACTCTATCAACGCTGATTCAGAGCGGGGTTCCGATACTGCAGGCGATTGAGATTGTCCAGGACACTATCGGCAATCGAGTTGTCTCTGAAGTTATGGATGACGTCTACGACAGTATCAGCGAGGGTGATACAATTAGTGAGCCGCTGGCTGAATCGGGTGTCTTCCCCCCAATGGTCACCAACATGATATCGGTCGGGGAAGAGACCGGTAATCTCGACGGTATGCTCAGCCGCGTCGCCGACACCTATGAGATGCAGGTCGACGAGATGGTCGAGGGGCTCAGTTCAATGCTCGAACCGATTCTTATTCTTTTTATGGGGATTATGGTCGGGACAATCGTCATGGCCATGTTCTTCCCGATGTTCCAATTGATCCAGGTGGTCTGATAACCAGTCACGATAATCTCACAATGAAGGTGTAAATATGAATTACAAAACAACTCTATCGCTTCTGCTAACCGTAACTCTTGCTCTCTTTCTCGCCGGCTGTCCGACCGAGGAGGAGCCCCCCGAAGTTTATGAAGAGCTGGGTATAGATGGAGAAGAACGCGTGGTAATTGAATACGGTCACGTGCCCTCTATCTCTGCTTCCGAAAGGCGGGCGGAGTTGCGTCCGCTTGAGGAGTATCTGGAGGAGAATTTGCCAGTAGAGTTCAGCATAAATTTTGACAGTGATTACGGTTCAGTTATCGAAAAAATAAAAGAGGGCGAGTATAACTTCGCTACTTTTGGTCCCATGTCTTACGTGGAAGCGGCCCGCGAGAAGGCGGTAACTCCGGCGGTAAAGCCGCTCCGCTTTGGTGAGGAAAGCTATAAATCTCTCCTTCTTGCACACGAAGACTCCGATATTTATGAACCCGAAGATTTTCGCGGCCGAAGTTTTGCTTTTGTCGACGAAAAATCAGCTTCCGGCTACCTCTTTCCCTACGCTTTTCTCAAGGACCAGGGAATAGATCCTCAGGCGGATTTGGGCGTGACCAGTTTTCTTGGCGGTCACACTGATGTTGTTGCTGCCGTCTGGTTGGAAAACTACGCCGGCGGCGCTGTCTATGACGACGCTCGACAGGATATGGACAATCCCGAGCGCGTTATCGAAAATACCCGCGTGGTTGCTAAAACACCACCGATTCCTAACGAACCCTGGGCCTTTCGGGCAGAATTTGTCGAGCAATATCCGGAGCTGGTTGAAGAAATAATCAGTCTGCTGGTCGGGCTGGAAGATGAGGGCCCAAGCGGTAAGCGCATTCTTGACAGCCTCGGGATTAGCGGTTTCACCAGGGCTGAAGATGCTGATTACGACGTTGTGCGTGATCTGGAGGATTACCTGCCCGAATTCGAGGAAGAACTGTAATCTCTTACCCCACCGCCCCATCGCCCCACCGCCCCCTCGCCCCATCGCCCCACCGCTCCACCGTCGGTCTACCCCATGTTACCTGACAAACTGGCTGACAGTCGGGCGACTGGCCTGCTCTCCTTCTTCGGCTATTTTCTTGCAATCCTGGTTCTCTTTGTTTTATTTTCCCATTTTGTCCCGGTTGTCGACGAGCTGGTCGGCTGGTTCTGGCTTGCCTTTTTTCTCTTTTTATTTTTTGTGCTCGAGCCGCTCTACCGCCGTTTTACCGATCGTTTTGAATATCACGTGCTGGTCCTTGAGTTTTACCTGTTTAGCGTCTACCTCGTCCATCTCTTTTTCCCCGAGCTTGACTACGTCCACCTTTTTTACTTGATCCCTATTTTTTCGGCCGCTTTAAGTTTCGGCCTCCTCGGGACAATGCTTACAGCTTCCGCGGCTTTTCTGCTTGAAACTGTTCGTGTTTCACCCCCCTGGGCTTTTGAACTCGAGGCCCTGCAGCCAATCCTTCCCTCAATTCTACCACTTTTCATCCTTGCCCTGTTGCTCGGTTTTACGGTCGAGCTAAAAAATTACACACAGCGCCAGCTTCTTAACCGGCTTTCAAAAATGGATACTTTTCAGGCACTGCGGCGGGTTGTTGACACCACTGGTGAATTATTTCCCTTTACCAAAGAGCTGCTGCAGACGGTTGTGCAAATTTCGGAAGTTAGCGGCGGGATGTTTGTCGAGAGCAAAGCGGAAACCATCGTTGTCTCTGTCAACCTGGAAGCGGAAGAAAAAGAACAACTCTTAAAAGCCCGGCGGGAAGAGCTTGATAGCCACAGTGGCAGGGAAATATATCGAATTAAATTACCCTGGGCCGAGAAATCTTATGAAATGGTACTCTGGGGCTCACGTCTGCAGGGCATTCTCAAGCGGGCCGAGCGAGAGATGATACGCGCCCTGGCCATATACCTGGAGCACTTTGTTGACAACCTGCGCACACAACACGAGAAAGAACGGGCCTACCGCCTGCGCGAGGCTTTGATTGAAGCGGTGCCCCTGGGTATCGTTGTCACCGATAACCGCGGTGTTGTCGTTGAGATCAACCGCCACGCCGGCGAGCTGATCGGACTGACGGCGGCGGACGTGGTCGGTTGCCGGTTTGAGGAGGTTTTTAATTTTTCTGAAGACGAGATTAATCTGGCTGAAGTTCGTTGTGAAACGGAACTGGTTGTTGAGCGTATAGATTGTGAGACAATTCCGGTAGATCTATCAATTACTGAGGCCGAGTTTGGTCCCGGCCAGGCGGGCCAGTGGATAGTTGTCTTTTCCGACTTGCGGCCTCTGAAAAAACTACAGGAACAGGCCGAACGCCGCCGGCGACTGTTGGCCCTGGGTGAGTTTGCGGCCGGTATGGCTCACGAGATCAGAAACCCGCTTGGCAGTCTCTCCGGCTTTATTTCTCTGCTTCAACAGAAGGTTGAAGCGCTGCCGGGGGGAACCGACGTTGAAAAATTGATCGAGAAGATTAGAAATAGCTACAATCGGGTTGACGAGCTGGTAGAAAATTTTCTGCTCTACGCGCGTAAACCGGAAATTGAGGTTGAAAAAGTCAACCTGGCAAAATTCCTTGAGTCCTGGATTGCCGATATAAGTCCCCCTGAAGGCATTAGTCTGGAGACAGATTTCAGTGATCTCGATGGATTTGTGACCGCTAATCGCTCGCGCTTTCGCACGGCGCTTGACAATTTAATTCGTAACGCCGCCGAAGCTACGGGCGGCGAGGGCACGGTGCGGGTGGAAGCCCACTCCCGGGGAAATGAGGCTCTGATCGCGGTTGAGGATGATGGCGAGGGTTTTGATCAGCAGCTACTTGAGCGGGCTTTTGAACCTTTTGTCTCTGGCAAAGAGGAGGGGCTGGGACTGGGACTGGCAATAGTTCACCGGATAATTAGCGAAGAAATGGACGGAGAGTTGGAACTATCGTCCCCGGCTGGAGAGAGGACGCGAGTCACGATTCACTTGCCCCTGCAACCACAAGATTGAAGGTACTTGTTTAGCCCGGTCCTGACAAAATATTCCGAGTTTCGTCATCTCGGGCTAGTGCTTGGTCACAGTCGAAAATGTGACTGCTTCTGGTTGTCATTCTCGTGGAAGCGGGAATCCAGTGGCGTTGAATTTCTGATGGTCTAAAGTCAAAGTCACTGGATTGCCCAATCAAGTTGGGCAATGACGATCGTTAGGTCAGGTTCGTTCTTGAACTTGACGTCATCCCGGCCCCCGAGCCGGGATCCATCTTGAACTTGATCTTGATTTTCGGTCTTGCGCCTCTTCGCCCGTTCGCAAGCTCGCCTCTTCGAGCTCTCCCCCCGAGGGAGAGGACCCGGCCTCCGAGCCGGAATCCATCCCCCCTTTCCTTTTCCCCCCTTGAAGGGGGGGAAGACAAAGGGGGGTGCAAGTGAGAAGTAAATTAGAGAGCAAAACAATTCAAAAACGGAGGAAAAACAATGTCCAATCAGACGGTTCTTGTCGTCGAAGACGACGAAATGATGCGCGATTTTCTCTGTCAGGCACTTGAGACCTACGACTACCGGCCTCTTGCTGCTGCCGATGCCAGGGCTGGCCTGGAGCTCTTCCGCAGCGATGCCCCCGACCTGGTTGTTGTCGACATTCGTATGCCCGGCGCCTCTGGACTTGACTTTCTCGACGAGCTGCGAAACGAAGACCAGCGCGTCCCCGTCGTCATGGTTACCGCCTACGGCGACACCGACACAGCCGTCACGGCTCTCCGCCGGCAGGCCGACGATTTTTTACAGAAACCGTTTGAAGCAGAGGAATTTATCCAGGCGATTGAGCGCCAGTTTAAAAGACAGAAGCGCACCGATCTGGCCGCCCGGGCCGACAGCTTTAGTCTCGTCTACGAGAGCGAGCAGATGCAGCAACTTGTCGACTACGCCCGCCGCATTGCCCCTAAAACCGATCCCGTCCTGATTGAAGGTGAGAGTGGCGCTGGCAAGGAGGTCTTCGCCCGCTTTATCCACTACCAGGGTCCCCGCGGCGAGACCCCGTTGGTTACCGTCAACTGCGGCGCTATCCCCGGTGAGTTGCTGGAAAGTGAACTTTTTGGTCACACCGAGGGCGCTTTTACCGGCGCCAGCTCCGACCGACAGGGACTCTTTCAAACCGCCGATGGTGGCACGGTTTTGCTTGATGAAATTGGTGATCTACCGCTTGAACTTCAGTCTAAACTTCTGCGCGTCCTGGAAAACAATCAGGTCCGTCCCGTTGGAAGTGACAGCTCAATTTCGGTCGACGTCCGCGTTCTTGCCGCCTCTAACCGAGACCTTGAGTCGATGGTCGACCGCGGTGAATTTCGTGATGACCTCTTCTACCGTTTGAATGTCTTTGCGCTGCGCGTTCCACCGCTGCGCGAACGACCAGCCGATATACCCGTTCTTGTCCGTTACTTTTTAGACCAGATGGGTCTCGATCTTGAAATATCGGCGTCGGCTCGGGAGCTGCTGACTGCTTACAACTGGCCCGGGAACGTTCGCGAATTGAAGAACTTGCTCCGTCGCCTCCAGGCTCTCGACGTGGGGACAGTTCTGGAACCGGAAAACTTACAAGCAGTCGGGCTTACTGCGTCGGAAAGTGATTTCGCTGAAGCAGGCTTCGATTTCCCCCCGGACCCCGACCTGGATACAATGCTTCGCCAGTTAAAACGTCGTTATATAGAACAGGCGCTGGAGCAGACCGGGGGCAATAAATCAGCCGCCGCCGATCTGCTCGGCATGAACCGCACCACCCTCGTCGAAACCATCAAACGCCTGGACCTTGATTAACCAATTCTCTTCCTTAACTAAACTCTCTCCCAAAAGCCCCCTCTGTATATACATTGATCACAGAAGCCGATAAATAAGTCCTTCAGTATTTACCATCTGAATGGACCTGAAACTATTAATTTATCACCAATTAAATTTGATCAAGATAATTACCCGGGCAGTGCGATCATGCTGAAGACCATGACAAACAGGGCTACGGTCTCAACAATACCAACGACCATAATATAGTTACCGAAACCTTCGCCTGTTTCACCCAGTGCGTCTGAGGCCCGCGCTCCAGCTTTGCCCTGGAAAAAGGCGGAAAAGCCCATCGCTATTCCAGCTACGCCCCCCAGGATTAGCGGAAACCAGACCGGCATTTCAGCCCAGGTAGCGTCCAGTATGGCGTCACGCAGGATCATCCCATAAATTGTCTGGGTCAGGGGAGCACCAACAAAAGCTATGATAATAAAGGGAGCGGCTCGATTTTCGGCGTATGCTTTCTTCCAGGCGCCGATTGCCGACATCCCCGCCACCCCCGTCCCAATCGCAGAACCAATAGCCGCAAGCGTCAGCGACAATCCTAAATCACCTAACATAACAACTTCTCCTTTCTAAAATAGTTAATTTTTTTAAAAAGTTATTCACAAAATCAAACAGAATTTTAAAAGCATTTAGTAACTGTTTAGTATTTCCCCGAGTAATTTTGGGAACGTATACCGTTCCAGGGTTTGATCTAACGACCGTCATTGCGGGCCCTGACCCGCAATCCATTTTTTCCCCCCTTCGTTTTTCCCCCCTTCAAGGGGGAAACGATAAGGTGAGTAGTTACCATTTATTTATCCGTGCTTATCTCTGTTTATCCGTGTCCCAGGTCTCTCTTCCCACCAAACGGATTATACCTACTTCCCGTCCACTGCATACCAACGTGATTAGAAAATTCCAGCATATTCAGTCGAATACCGTGGACTACAATTGACATCAAACAGAGGATCAAATTCAAGCCGTGGCCCAGGACCAGTATTACGGCTCCAATGATAACAGCAGCAATTATATTGTCGACGCCACCGGCCGCTTCCATCGCAATTTCGTTAAAACTCTCCATAATTACCACGGTCGCCAGGCCGACAGCAAAAAGCCGAATGTAGGAGACAATGTCAGCAAAGGCACTAATTATATCCATCGGCAGGTTGCCCAGCGTAAAGGCAATCCCGGACCAGAACTCACCCGGCTTGAAGTTTTCAAAAAGTAAAACTAGTATTGCTCCACCGCCAATCGCGACTCCAAGCTGACCGTAGGATACGTATTCGCCTACCATTTCTCCACCTAACACTAACTCATCGGCGACAAAAAGCATTGAGCCGACAATTACCACCCAGCCGGCTTCCGCCAGCGCCTGGGGTTTGAAGAGCGCTTTGAGTAGCTGCATCAGGTGGCCAAGCATTAGTTGTGTACAGCCGATAGCAAAGGTGATAAACATGAGCAGCGAATCGTTGTCGGCAAAGGTCCGGATTGGTTCAACAATAATTGAGCGCAGGACCGGCACTTCCTGTAGCTGTTCAACTCCAAAGATAGTCCCGGTTAGCAATCCCCAGATAATTGTTGATATACTCAATATGTAAAACAGCGTGAAAGTTTCGCCGGGAACATTGTCGCTAAATTTTTTATGAGCAAAAGCGGTTAGACCGAGGTAGATGAGTCCGTAAGCAGCGTCGCCAACAATCAGTGCCACAAAAACAGCGAAGAAGGCGAGGAAGGCCGTGCTTACATCAAATTCGTCGTAACCCGGCAGGGTTCCCATAAAACGGTAGATTGGATCAACCAGCCGGCTGAACAGTGAATTCGAGAGCATGGTTGGAACTTCCCGGGGGTCCGCGGGATCTTTTATCAGATAGCCCCACCCACCGCGGGCGGCAGCTTCTTTCAGGGAATCAATCTCGTCCACCGGGCAGAAACCGCGCAGGTAACTGATTTCGGTCTCCGCTCCCATACCGCTTCGCACTCGAGCAAACTCCAGATCCTCCTCAAGCTCTTTCTTGTAACTCTCTATGGTTTCAATACTATTGCTTAATTTTATCAGCTCTGATTTGATTGCCGCGATTCTCTCCCGGGTCTGTTCATACTCGGCTTCAACGACTTTGAACTCTTCCTCAGGTGGTTTTTCTTCTTTCAAATCCAGCGACTGATCCTGGTCTTCAGTAACCAGGGCCAGGTAGACCCGGCTGGCGCTCTCGTTTATTTTGTAAACGGGAAGATCCTCGGGCAGCTCCTCGTAGTAACTTTTACCGGCTTTATAAAGGCGGACGTAGACACCGCGTCTCTCAAGCGTCTGCAGGTCGTCGCTGTCGATCTTTCCCCAGGTGTCATACCACTTCAGTAGCTCCCGCTTCTGGTCGAGCTGATCCTGGAGATCAAGCTTTTCTTTCTGCAGCTCAAGGACTTTCTCTACCAATTCAGCGCCCTCTACGTTGAAGCCCGACCCGGCCGTTTGCGCCTTTTCCTCATAATCGCTCAAGATGTGAAGAGCGCTGTTCGCCTGGCGGATTTCTTCTTCTAACTCGCTGACCTGTCGGGACTCAGGTGGCTGAATATTTTCGACGTGTAAAATACCGAGTTCTCGCAGTTCTTCAAGCGCCGCGTCTCTGCTGTCCGCAGAGACAAAAACGGTAACTTCCTTCATGTCAACTATCATTATTTATTTTCAGCCGCCTCGGCCTGTTTGGCCTCTTTTTTGGCTTTGATCTTGTCCTTGGCTATCTTGCCGCGGACTACCTCGGCTGTCTGCAGGTCGTCGAGGTAGATCTGGATTTGTCTGATATTTTCCTTCGCCTCGGGGATCTTGACCTTCTCAAATAGATTTATCCGCTGGATTGTTATCCGTAATTCCTCCTGCAGCGCCTCAATTTGCCGTTCAAGCACAACAATTTTGCCCCGCAGTTCAAGTTGTTGCTTGATCTCTTTTACCGCGGCATCAACCCAGAGTGGTGTCGAAAAGTAATCATAATCATTTTCTTCAAAAGTTACTTCTTCAAAAGATTCGGTGTCGACACCGGCCACGTTGTCGGGGTAGGTTTTTATTTCGTCAAGAGCTATGAACTCGGTCAGGTCTATATCCTCGGCCATGACTCCGGCCCACTCAGAAACTTCTTGTTGACGACGCTGGATTTGAGAACGAATATCTTCAATTTCTTTTTCCAGGCTTCTAATTACCGAAAGAAGCTGCTTCTTCTTCAACTCCAGGGTAGGGAGGAAGCGCTCAAACCGTTCAAGATTTTCCTTCTGTTTTTTGAGCTCTGTCTTTGTCTTACGAACTTTGGCCAATGGTCTCTAATCCTCGGGCCAGTATTTATCCAGCAAGTCGGTCTTAATTCCCGTCTCTTCCGGCTCAAAACATTGGCCAAGAATGTCCCAGCCCCGGTCAAGACCTTCTTCCAGTGGAATATTTACCTCCAGGTCCATCATTTGGTCCACGAACAGGTCGCCGTAGTGCAGCAACTTCTTATCCCACTCACTCATCCGGAATCCCATCGACTTTTTCTCCTCGGTTTCCCGAAAGTCAGCGTAAAGTTGAATCATGTTGTCCATGATAGCTCGGTGGTCGTCGCGTGAATCCTCATTAACCAACTGCTTCAGGCGGCTCAAGGAGCCAAAGGGATCGATATAGCCGTCGTGCAGATAAAACTGTCCCTCGGTTATGTAGCCCGTGTTGTCGGGGATTGGGTGGGTGACGTCGTCACCGGGCATAGTCGTGGCGGCCAGAACTGTTACTGAACCGGCCTCCGCAAAGTCAACGGCCTTTTCGTAGCGTGAGGCCAGCTGACTGTAAAGGTCACCCGGATAGCCCCTGTTTGAGGGAACCTTTTCCATGGTGATAGCAATTTCTTTTAGAGCATCAGCAAAGTTGGTCATGTCCGACAGTAGAACCAGGACGTCAAGATCCTCGTGCAGGGCGAAGTTTTCAGCTACTGCAAGTGAGAGGTCGGGAACCATGAGACTCTCAACAATTGGGTCTGCGGCAGTATGGACGAAAAAGATCGTGCGGCTGAGGGCGCCACCGGCCTCCAGCCGGTTGCGGAAAAACATGTACTCGTCATATTTTAGTCCGATTGTTCCCAGGATAATTAAGTCTGCTTCCGCCTGCAGTGCAATGCGGGCGAGCAGTTCGTTATAGGGTTCCCCGGAGACGGAAAAAATAGGCAATTTTTGTGACTTGACCAGCGAGTTGAAGATGTCAATCATGGGGATATTGGTGCGAATCATTTCGCTGGGGATAATTCTCTTGGCCGGGTTGACTGAGGGACCGGCGACTTCGATCATGTTTTCAGTCAGACGCGGACCGTCGTCCCGCGGTTCACCACTGCCGTTGAAAATCCGCCCGATCATATTTTCGGAGAAGTTAACCTGCATTGGCCGGCCCAGAAATCTCACCTCAGCGTCGGTGGAGATCCCCTTACTGCCGGCAAAGACCTGCAGTGAGACCAGGTCGCCGTCAATTTTGATTACCTGGGCCAGGGAAGTGCCCCGGCTGGCCTCTATCTCGGCCAGCTCTTCGTAGGCGACTCCCTCCGCTCTTACGGTTACTACGTTACCGGAGACGTTTAAGACTTTGTTGTATACCTTACGCATCGGCGAGATGTTCCTCTATATATGACATGATCTCATCTTCCTGTTCTTGAAATTCTTCGGTTTTGACGATCTCGTCGCTATCACGTTCCTCTTCGGGTTCCATTCTTGTATAGTTTAAGTCGGTAAACATCTGTCTCAAACGGTTGAAAAAGTCGCGTGCGGCCGCTTTGTTTTCGAGATCAAAGTCTGCTTCCAGGATATCAACTACAAGTCCGTAAATGTATTTCTGCCGCTGCAGAGAGGTCCGTCCCTCGATGTTGTCAAAGGAATCCTGCTGCAGATAAACATTGTCTAAAAATTCCGACTTCAGGTAGATAATATAGTCTTCAAGGGTTGTCCCTTCTTCCCCGACTACCTTCATCATCTGGTTAACTTCGTCTCCTTTTTCAAGGATGTCTCGACCAATCTGTATTTTTTCATCAGCAATCATACCGTCGTATTTAGTCCAGCTGTCGAGTGGATGAATAGCCGGATAGCGGCGCTGATTGGCGCGGTCCCGGGAAAGACCGTGGAATGCTCCGACGACCTTCAGTGTCGATTGAGTGACCGGCTCCTCAAAGTTACCACCGGCCGGACTGACCGTGCCGCCAATCGTCAGGCTGCCGGTCTCACCGTCACCCAGTTCAACGTAGCCGGCCCGTTCGTAAAATTGAGCAATTCGTGACTCCAGGTAAGCAGGAAAGGCCTCTTCGCCGGGGATCTCTTCCAGGCGACCGGAAAGCTCACGCATTGCCTGTGCCCAGCGCGATGTTGAATCGGCCAGCAGAAGAACGTCCAGGCCTATCTGACGGTAGTATTCACCCAGTGTTACTGCCGTGTAAACAGAAGACTCCCGGGCGGCGACGGGCATTGAACTGGTGTTACAGATAATTATTGTCCGCTCCATCAAGGACTTGCCGGTGCGCGGGTCTTCAAGCTCGGGAAACTCCTGGATTGTCTCAACAACTTCGCCGGCTCGCTCTCCACAGGCGGCAATTACTACGACATCAACTTCGGCGAAACGGCTGGTGACCTGCTGCAGGACTGTCTTCCCGGAACCAAACGGCCCCGGAATACAGTAAGTGCCTCCCTTGGAAACAGGGAAGAAGGAGTCAATTATTCGCGTCTGTGTAATCATCGGTTCCTGCGGAACCTGCTGCTGCTCGTAGAGGTCGATTGCCTCTTTCACCGGCCAGCGAAAATACATGTTCAGCTCGTGGGTTTGACCGTGTTCATCGGAGACCTCTGCTATCGTCTCATCAATAGAATATTCGCCGGCTTCGGCTATCGACTCGACTGTATATTCGCCGCTCATTCGGAAGGGCACAAATATAGGATGTTCGAAAATCCCCTCGGGCACGTACCCTAACTTGTCAGCGGCCTCAACAGTTTCACCAACTTCTGCTGTCGGGGTAAACTCCCACTTTTTGCTGCGGTCGAGCGAGTCGACGATTGCACCTCGTTCCATAAAAAAACCATAATTTTCAGCTAATTCGTGCAGCGGGTTTTGCAGTCCGTCGTAAACCATGCTGAGCAGTCCGGGACCAAGTTCAACCGAAAGCATACGATTTGTAAACTCTACCTCGTCACCTACTCGCACCCCCTTGGTATCCTCGAAGACCTGCATAAAGACCGTGTTTCGGTCTATACGCACGATTTCTGACTTGAGGTGCTCTTCGCCGGCCTGCACGTAGCCAATTTCATTCTGGATTACTTCGCCGTCCACATCAACAGTAATCATGTTACCGCTGATGCTTGTGATTTTACCTGTAGTTTTACTCATAATTTATTCACAGACTCACTTCGGTGTAGTGTTTGAATTTCTCTTCGCCAACATCACGGTCAAATGTGTCCATTCGTTTGAGTATCTGTAGTTTGAGAACGTAGAGGGCGACCACGGGGAA
Organism: uncultured bacterium; assembly: GCA_964566495.1. GTDB lineage: Bacteria > T1Sed10-126 > T1Sed10-126 > T1Sed10-126 > T1Sed10-126 > T1Sed10-126. The sequence continues at coordinate 47,522 of CAZMIT010000002.1, forward strand.
CTGGAAGTGCAACCCGGTTTCCAGCTCCTCTATCTTTTTCCAGCGCAGCCGGAAGAGATTTTCTTCGACGTCAAGCGGCGTGCCCTCTTTTAACAGGCCGATTCGAAACAGGTTTGGCTTGTGCTCGGTTCCTTCATCACGGGCCTCGCGCCAGGCAACAAGTTCCTGCCGCAACTTCTTTTCAAAACGTTTGTATTGTTCTATAACAGCGGTCTCGTTTCCGTAAATTTTTGTATCTTGAAAATCAATTGACTGCAGTAGCGTAAGTTCTGATTCCGACACCCATTTTTTTGCCTCGTCCAGCAACTCTTCCCCGGACAGTGGTGGTTTTTCACCAAACTCTAAATAAGGTAGCTGAGAGACGAGGTAATAATAACTGCTCATTTAGTCGTTGCTTTCCAGGACTTCCTGGATGGCCGGATTTAAGAATTCGTTCAGGTAGTTGGCCAGCCCCTCGTCGGTGAAGTCGTAGTAAACAT
>CAZMIT010000003.1:0-42511 GCA_964566495.1 uncultured bacterium
CGATATCCTTCATTCCCTCGAGCTGATCAACACTTACTCCATAAGCATCAGCTACGGCTTCATTTGCCAGGATGTATTTACCCTCACTGTCTTTAGCCCAGATCAACTGGGGCAGCAGATCAATAATCTGACGCAGCCTCTGACGGGCTTCCTTTACCGCCTCCTCTTTTCTCTTTTGTTCGGTGATATCGGTAACAATGCCAATCATACGTCGGGTCCCGTCAACGTCCTCAACCAGATCAGCCCGTGCTCGCCCCCACTTCTGACCGCCAGTTTTGCTCTTAATTCGATATTGTGTCTGGAAGGTTTCCCCCGTGGAAATGGTTTGTTCAATCTCCTCTTCCAGGACCGGTCGATCGTCCGGATGAACAAATTTGGCGAACGCTTCGTAAGTGCCCTCAAAGCTACCGGGGTCAAGCCCGAACAGACGTTCCATTGACTCGGACCAGATAACCTCGTCGGTCTCCAGGTTCCACTCCCAGACGCCGGTATCCGTTCCATCAAGGGCCAGGGAGAGCCGCTGTTCAGTTGCTTTTAATCTTTGTTCGCGTTGTTTCTGTTCCGTTATGTCCACGGTAATCCCCAGTGTACCTGTTATTTCTTCGTCTTCATTCAAAACTGGCTGAACACTGAAGAGCGCGGGAAATTTCTCGCCCGACTTGCGGACCAGGTTGGTTTCTATGGTGAAACCCTCTTTTCCTCTTCTTAATCTTTCGACATACTCCGAAAGTTCTTCGGAGCTTTCTTCCGTGTGAAGAAAAGCTACGTGACGACCAATTACTTCCTCGCTCTCGTAACCAAATATTTCCTCGGCCCCGCTGCTAAACTCCTCGATTACTGAGTTAAGATCAGTTTTGATCAGACTAACTGTCCGCGTCGCCTCAAAAATTGACTCAAGCTCCCGTTTCCGAGCTTTGATCTCCTCTTCCATCTTTTTGCGCCTTGTAATTTCCCTCGTGATCCCCAGGACGGATTTCTCACCCCGGTAATTTATTGCCACCTTTTTTGTCTGGAACCAGTGTTTATTCCCCTGAGCGTCAGTTATCTCTTCCTCATTTATTTGTTTTTCTCCTGACTTAAGCGCCGCCTCATCATCCCGACGAAAATCTTCGGCTTCGGCGTCCGTAGGGCTAAGATCCCGGTCTGTCTTCCCAATAATTTCCTCAGCCGGGGCGTCAAAAAGCTCCTCAAGATCCCGGTTTACCAGTTGATAACGTCCTTCCTTATCCTTGATAAATATACAGTCCGGAGCATTGTTAATCAGGGTGGAAAAGGATTCCCGGCTCTCCTCAAGCTCCCGGTTCGACCTTTTTAGTAAATTTTGCTGTCTCTGATTTTCTTTGGCCCAGGCCCGGATCGCCAGTGCCAGGGCTAGCGCTCCCCCCAAAAGCGCCCCCTCCTCCAACAGTGCCTTCAATAGGTCCGGATGCTGGTAGAAATTTTCAATTAAATCGGTTAGAGCATAGTTAAAAACCAGCGCAAAGCCCAGCAGAAACAAGTAACCTACATGTCTCCGCACGTTTTGTTTCAAAAAAGGAAGACCCCGTAATGTAAAATATAACAACGAAACACTAATCAGGAGAGCAAGACCAGCCTCCAAAACAATTGTTACTGACAATTCCGGCAACTGGTCCTGAAGCGGTAAAAGAAAGAGCTGTAACAAAGCTATAAATAAGATTACCCCAAAAGCTATCAAACCAAAAGTGAACAACCGCTTATCATCATTCAAAACAGAACACTCCAAAAATCAAGATACCAGACCCAGGACAGACGAACAGACCACAGCCTGGCTGCAGGATAAACTTCTTGTCTATTGTATCACTTATCTTTCAAAAGTTTGGTCTTAATTTTTTAGAACTTACTGATATATTTTCAAAAAACGCCTATAATAAAGAGAGACGTAATTGTCACTGCGGGCTTGACCCGCAAATCATTTTTTTACCCCCCTTTGTCTTTCCCCCTTGAAGGGGGGAAAAGGAAAGTGGGGATGGTCTTGAACGATAACCGTTTAAAATTCAACATGGATTCCGGGTCACGCTCCTTATAATCGCTTGTCCGTAATGACGGAATACCTGATAATTTATTAGATCACACTAAACACTTACACTAAATTCAAGTAATACGGTTAACGAAAGGGCAAATTAATGGAAACAACAGTTTTACTGGTTGAAGACGACAACAACATGAGAATGCTTCTGGAGCATTTACTAAAAAGAAATGATATGCAGGTAATCAGCTTCGAGGACGGACAATCAGCAGTGGAATACATCCAGACCAACCCGCCGGCCGAACTTGCACTGCTCGACCTCTATCTACCCTTTAAAAACGGTTTTGAAATCCTCAAGGAGCTTAAAAAATCTGAGTCCTGGGAAAATATTCCAACAGTCATGATCACCGCTTCAGATGCGGGCGATGACATGGAGAAAGCTTTTCGGTTAGGGGCCGATGATTACATAGAAAAACCAATAGACACCCGCAAAACGATCGCTCGCATTAATAAATTTCTCAAAACTAACTCGTGACTACGATAAGCCAAATTATCAGCTTAATTCCCGCCTACCTGAGATTTGCGATCTTCATCGGTATGCTTATAGTCGCTGTTTCTTTGACTGTCCTGCTAATTGCTTTGCAACTACAGAAAAAACGTTCCAGACACCAGAAATTACATAAAAAAACTATAAAAATTTACCGTCCCCTGCTCTTTCAGTGGCTTTCAGGTGAAACTCCCGAGTTGCCAAAACCAACAGCAGACCTTGAGCCCTACCTGCTAGAGTTATGGAACGACCTTTATGAAAAGGTTGAAGAAACTGAACGACTCAGGCTCAGGGAGGCCGCAAAAAAAATTAAATTAAATGAAATAGCACACCGCTACCTGGATGGAAAAAAGCTGGAGCTAAAAATTTTAGCGATAATCACACTTGGGGCTCTTAAGGATAAATCAACTGTTGAAGAAATGCTTGAACTATGCAACTCGGACAGACCACTTGTCCGGTTACAGGCAATCCGAGCTTTACTGGGTCCTGCCCCTAAAAAGGCTCTTAAGTATATATTTGATGACGTGCTTAAAAATCCCGAGAGACCGGTCAACTACTATCTCAAATACTGCCGTGAAGTTGACCGGAAACTGCTCACCGACTATCTGTTAAAACGACTAAAACAGACGCCGGAAGAAAAATTAGCGCAACTGCTTCCCTTTCTGGAAGCTGCGGACAACACCGCTGGCGCAGATTATTTACGACAACATTTGCAAACCTGGCAAAACGAAGAAACCCTTGCCCGAGGGCTGCGTGTGCTCCGGCGTGTTGGGCGTCCTCAGGACGAAGAGATTGTCCTGGAGTTTTTATCGCATCCGACTTATTTTGTTCGAATACAGGCAGCTCGGGTGCTCGGCGAACTGGGCAGCCGTCAATCGTTAGACGCTCTGCTGGAGACTTTAGGTGACGGTGACTGGTGGGTTCGGACCCGGGCCGCCGAAGCCTTAGCAAACCTACCGGCAGTATCAATGGAAGAGTTGGAAAACCGGGCTGAAACTCTTAATGACAAATTCGCGCGCGACGCACTATACAAAGCGCTGGAACTGAAGGTTAAAAAATGACTTATTATCTGGAGACTTTTTTCCTGGCTTACTTTTTTTCGATAAATACAATCTATTTGCTACTCAGCATAACCGCTTTGTTCGCAATAAAAAATTATATGGAAATGACTCATTTCACACGGCTTGGGGGGGAGCTGTCCGAAGTTATGCCCCCAATTACCGTGCTTGTCCCCGCTTTTAACGAAGAAAATTCCATTGTAGAGACAGCTCGTTCCCTCAGTCAACTCCGATATCCCAATTTAGAGTTAATTGTCATTGACGACGGTTCGACAGACAAAACTGCCGACCGATTGATCAACAGCTTTGATATGAAGGAATCCCTGGAAAAATATCGTGAGGAAATTAAAACCAGAGATTTAAACACTATTTACCGTTCACAACAGTACGATAATTTAAAGCTGGTGAGAAAAGAGAACGGCGGAAAAGCCGACGCCCTGAACGTCGGAATAAATATCGCCCGTTCACCCCTGATTTGCTGTATCGACGGTGATTCGGTGTTGGAACCGGAAAGTTTAACAAAAATTGTCCAGCCCTTTTTACTTGATTCACGCACAGTTGCCAGCGGGGGGACTGTCCGCGTCGCCAACGGCTGCCAGATCAAGGACGGGTTTATGCTTAAAGCAGGTCTCCCAAATAAATTTTTGCCCCTGCTTCAGGTGCTTGAATACCTGCGGGCTTTTCTCTTTGGCCGCATGGGCTGGGAACCATTAAACGGACTGATGATAATATCGGGAGCTTTCGGTGTCTTTAAGCGGAAAACACTTCTCGAAATCGGCGGATATCACACGGACAATGTCGCCGAGGACATGGAGGTTATCATCCGGCTCCACCGCCGGCTCAGCGAAGAGGAAAAAAACTACCGGATTCACTACGTTCCCGACCCTGTATGCTGGACCGAGGTTCCCTCTGACATTAACAGCCTCCGCAGCCAGAGAATACGCTGGCAGCACGGACTCATGCAGAGCACATACAAAAATATATCACTTCTTTTCAAGTCGGGCAGCGGCGCTGCCGGCTGGCTGGCTTTTCCCTATCAGCTAATATTTGAAGGACTTGGAGCTGCCGTCGAAACAGTAGGATACTTTTACCTTGGTCTGGGAATAATTTTTGGCTTTACCGCTCCCCCAATGGCCATCGCGTTTTTCTTTATCTCAATAGCTTACGGTATTTTTCTCTCAGTCATTACCTTTCTGATCGAGGTTATTTCATTTGACATTTACAAATCACGCGAAGCATTCAGTAAGCTCTTCCTGGCCGCTTTGCTGGAAAATTTAGGCTATCGGCAGGTGAACTCACTCTGGCGATTTTACGGCCTACTCCGTTCTTTAAGGAAAGGAAGTGGTAGCTGGGGTGAAATTTCTAAAAAAGGCTTTGACTAATCGGTGTTTATTGCCTATTGATTCATTAAAATCGATAGTTAAAACCAAAACTGTAGGTCCTTCGGTCCGGCTCATCGTCGTAAACGACCTGTTCATAAGAGAGTTTTAATCCCTGTTGTTGCGTTAGATAGGTCTGCCAGGCGAAGCCAACGGAATGGGAGTCAAGGCTGACTTTCTCTTCGACAAACTGATCCTGGCGACGTCCTTTCCCGTAACTGCCCGAAATTTCAAGATAATTGTCTCCGTCACCGTGATAATAATTGCGCAGCATCAGCTGGCTTAACAAGCCACCGCTGTCGGCGCGAGAATAGTCAAGTTTTAATCTTCCAAACCAATTTTTGTAATAATACTCAAAACCGGTTCCGTATATATCGACTTCCGTTTCGCTAAATTCAAGACGCCGATAACTTAGCAGGCCAAAAAGGTCGTCGACTACATTTTGATGAAACTCTACCCGCAGATCATGATCCGGCAAATAATCATCAGAGCGAGACGAGCTGTAGTAGCCCAGGCTTCCCCAGGCACCAGTCCAAAGTTCAGTGAAATAACCGGTCACTCCATAAGCATTCTGATAGTCTCCAAAACGTTTTTCGCGGCGCAGTTCAAGATTTAATGAGCCCTTTTCAAACCGGCGCGAGGCCAGGAGCTGGTAGGCACGCCAGGAATCCTTGCCGTCAACATCAACGTAGTCGTAGCTGGTGGTCAAAACCCAATTTCTTGCACCAAACTCACGTTCGAGGCTCCAGCGGTGCTCGAGTTGCAGTAAAAGTCGCTGAACTTCAGTCTCGTCAGCACTCCACTCACGAGCCGCCTCCAGATCCGAAAGGGCCTCCTCCAGGTTATTTTCGGCAATCAAAAGACGCGCCCGGGCAAGATAAATATCTCCCCGTTCCGGGTCCTGTTCCAGCGCCCTATTGTAAGCAGACAGCGCCGCCTGTGAACGGCCGCTGTAGAACTTAACGTTACCGAGCAGATGCCAGTGGTCGGCATAATCATCGCCCGCTTCAATAGCCTCCCGCAGGTCACTCTCAGCGGCGTCGTAGTTGCCGCTCCAGGTGTGCACAAGGGCACGCAGCAGTAGCAAGTCCGGGTCCCCGGGATATTCCTCCAGTAGCTCGGAATAGAGCTCAAGCGCCTCCGTCGACTTACCGGCTTCTGCCAGCGCCCGCCCCAGTTCAACACGACCGGAATAGCTGTATGGATACTCTGTCGTGTCAGCATCTATTTGCTTGAGGTAATCAGGATGCGACTCGGGCACAGCGGCCCTGATTGAGGAAGGTATCCAGAACTGAACTATCAGTATAAACAAGGTTAGTAAATAAAATTTATTGCGCTTCATTTTTATCCCTCAAATCAGTTGGATTATCTGATCGTAAAATTAATTTAATTGTTTTCTCCCACCAATTCGTTTACAAATGAAGGAGGTGCTTATTATCGGATTTTTAAATCTCATTAACTTCGACAAAAGGTTTTGGACCCTTCGTATACGGATTTATAGAAATTAGTAGCCCTGGATGGGCTGGTTACTAATTTCTATACCTCGGAGATTCGCTGGATGCGAATCGAGAATGAGTAACGAAAGGGTCCAAAACTATATTCTGCTTTGGGATTTCTACAATGCCGGTGATTTAAACCTCAGAGCAGCCTGGATGGCCGCGAGAATGAGATAATAAGATACCTCCTTCATCTATAACACATCTGTAACCATACCCCTGGAAGATTACAATTTCATTTTGTTGCTGATTCAATTAACAGACCGATGAGAATACCAACGTCACTTACAATAGCCTCTTTTGCAGCGCTCCTGTCGATAATTTTTTCAAGAATGTAGAGGCCGGGAATAATAACGTCTTCACGCCCCGTCATAATCTGCGGCAAACGAGCTATCTCTTTGAACGTGAGTGCCTCCAACCGGCTGCGTATCGAGCGTAACTGCTCAATTAAAATGTGTTCCCCGTGAACTAAATTGGGATCGTATTCTTCCAGCTCTAATTTTAAAGCTGCCAGAGTAGTTCCGGTGCCACCGGCGACATAGAGCCTGTTTTTGTTAAAATCAGAGCCTGAAAATACTGTTTTTAACTGTTTTAAGACACAAGTCGTCATTTTTTTCTCCCAGCGCTGGCCGGCAACACATTTTTCACGCAGACTAACCACCCCGACCGGGAAACTCTCGAGGTTAACTATTTCTCCGGCTTCATAATTTATAATCTCCGTACTACCGCCCCCAATATCGGCCACTACCCCTTCACTCGCCAGTGGCAGCGATGCTTTAACCCCCTTATAAATCAACGCTGCCTCTTGCTGGCCAGAAATTATCTCAGGACTACAGCCAATAATTTTTTCTACCTCTTCCAGCAGCGTGTCGCTATTTTTCACCCGCCGGCAGGCACTGGTTGCTATTGCCCCTGCCCAGTTCCCAGCCTCTGCTTTCACCTGGCGGTCATAATCCTCAACCGCAGCGAGAACTCGCTCAATAGCCCGGGGACTTAGCCGGCCTTCGTCATCGACCCCTTCACCGAGCCGGGTTACCCGGGAACCACGACAGACCACGTCGGCCAAGTCAAACTTATCATCAGTTGGTCGAGCAAGCAGGAAGCGGGTGGAATTAGTCCCCAGGTCCAGGACGGCGCGTGGAGGGGTAGAGTTAATTTTGCCCACTTGCTATCACCTGTAAGATTCACTGCTGTTTTATCCGAGCTAAGTCAAACCTGGGTTACCATTTGCTCACAACAATAGCGGATGAACCTTAAGTTGTATTAAGTGTATAACAATTTTGTGAAAAAGTGTTATACTTTCTAAAAATTTTTTGGGAGGTAAATAAAATGAGACGAACCAATTCTTACATTCATCCCTCACTTATAGTTGCGGCGGGGACGTTGATTATGCTTGTGCTGGGCGTGGCTTACGTCTGGGGAGTTTATGTCGACCCTTTAATTGAGGAGTTTGGCTGGTCGGGAGCCCAGGCTTCTCTGCCCTTTTCGATCTTTCTTTTGCTCTACACGATTGGAATGATCCTCGGAGGCTGGCTGCAGGACCTTTACGGCCCACGTCCCGTCTGTTTGGCAGGAGCAGTAATCTTCAGCTCAGGATACCTGTTAAGCGGGTTTTCTACCGGTCTCATCTTCCTCTGTTTAACCTACGGTGTGCTCGGCGGACTGGGAACCGGATTCGCCTACGTAACGCCGGTTACAACCGTGGTCAAGTGGTTCCCTGAGCGAAAAGGCTTAATGAGCGGACTTGTTATTTTTGGATTTGGAGCCGGCTCCTTTATCCTCTCACCACTGGCTAATTTTATAATAGAAGTATACGGCTGGCAGACCGCGTTTTTAAGTCTTGGCGTTGGTTTTTTAGGATTAACCACGCTGGCATCCACAGTAATGGTTTTGCCACCGAAGAAGCTAATGGATGAAAACAAAGAAAACAATGTTCATGAATCAATGATGAATCTAACACCATTGGAGACGGTTCAAACTTCAACCTTCTGGCTGGCCTGGACGGCCTGGTTTTTAGCTCTTACCGTTGGTCTGGGTACAATGGGTCACGTTGTCTACTACGCTGAAGGGACAGGCGTTCAACCAATGGCGGCCGCTTTTATTCTCAGTGTTATTGCCGTCTTCAATGGCCTCGGCCGCGTCAGCATGGGGGCGATCTCGGATGAGGTCGGCCACCTACTGCTGTTGGGACTGGCCTGCCTGGCGATGGGAAGCTCAGCAGTTATGTTCAACCTTTCCGCTGGCCTGACCTGGGCTTTCTACCTCTCAGGGGTGGTGTTTGGACTGGCCTTCGGTGCTCTGCTCATACTTTATCCGGTGGTTACCTCGGACCTGTTTGGAATTGAGAACATGGGGGCAAACTACGGTCTGCTATTTTCCAGCTACGGCATTGGCGGGCTGTTAGGACCAGTAATTTACGGACAATTATATGACATTATCGGTGACTATAACCTGATTTTCTTGATCTCAACTATCGGCTGCAGTATTGCGGTTGGACTTGTTTTATTGCTACGTATGCAGTTCAAAAAATTTCAAAAAACTAAATAGCTTTCATCTTTCCATTGGTACTACGAACACAATTTCGGCCATCGCTTTTGGCTCTGTATAGAGCTCGATCAGCATCGATTAACAATTCGCCCAAACTATTGTCTACACCAGGCACGCAGGTAGCCACGCCGGCACTGATAGTTACCACGTCAGCGGTGTTTGAATAGCTGTGCTGAAGGTGCAAACCTCTAACGTTATTGAGCACTTCATTAGCCACATTCTCCGCTCCGGTCGCACCGGTGTAAGGCAGAATAAGCGCGAACTCTTCGCCGCCAATGCGAGCAGCACAGTCGGCGGGCCGCCGGGCCCCTCTCGCAATGGTCTGTCCAATTTCATGAAGAATTCTATCCCCCTCCGGGTGACCATAGTGGTCATTGTAATTTTTGAAGTGATCAATATCAAAGATGATTAGCGAAATTGGCGCGCCTTCGCGGTTCATTCTTTCCCATTCATCTTCAAATTTTCGATCAAATTCTCGCCTGTTACCCAGCTCAGTCAGTGAATCCCTACGGCTCAGCTTCTCAAGCGAAAGGTTAGCCGCCCGAAGCTTATTTTCCGTCTGTTCAAGCTTGCGGTTCTTCTCCTGCAATTTTTCTTCAATTTCCTTCAATTTGGTGATATCCCGACCTGTCGACTGAAATTCAACCAGACGATCACCGTCATATATGGGCGTATCCTTCCACTGATACCAGCGGATCTCCCCGCTGGCGCTGACAACTTTATGTTCGTAGGTTAAATTTTTGGGATCTGCTATCAGTTCAGACAGGGTTTCCTTCATCTTTGACTGCTCAGCTTCCGGAAGAAAGTCAATCCACCGGTATTCACTCAAGTCTCCCTCCAAACCAAACAAGTCGCAGTAATTATCATTGGCAAAAGTTAAAGTCGTATCCGGTTTCCAGCGGCAGATAACATCCTGGTGGGCGTCGTGTAGGGTCCGGTAGCGCATCTCACTAGTTCGAAGTTTTTTTTCGATTTCTCTTCTTTCCGTCACATCACGAAACACCGTAACAAAAAAACCTCTTTTTTCGCTGTAAGCACTAACCTCATACCAAGCGTCCAATGGTTCAGAATACTGTTCAAAATGGATGCTGGTGCCGTTTAAGGCCACCTCGCCGTATTTCTTTATCCAGTCAAACTCTGAGTTTTCTATTCCCGGAAAGATTTCCGTGATAGGCCGGCCAAGCACCTCGCTCCTTTTTAGCCCGGTTATTTCTTCGAAAGCTTTATTGCAATCCAGCAGCAGATAATCAACCGGCTCGCCAGACTGGTCTGTAATAATCTTGTGATATGCAAATGCGTCTGGCATCTTTTCCAGCATCCAGCAAAAGACATCACTGCCCATTTTATAATTTTTCATTTTACTCACTTCCTCTCAATTTTATCCCTATAAATATAAGAGCAAGTTCCGGGCCGAAGGGAGCTAAAACCATTTAATTTTGCGGGTGCTGAAGCGAGTGAAAACGTATTTATAGAGACGTTCAAAGTTGACTTATTAAAGACTAAAAATGGGTCGATTATAACTGGTTACTTTGGTTCCTATTTAGAAAAAGTGGGTATTTGTTTCCCGGTCAGATAATTCACGGTAATAAGGCCAGTTTAGGTAACTAACAGCCAGTCGAAGACCTTTTTAATAATTTCCGCGGCGGAGTCTTCCGCCACTGGTCCGTGGGCGAGAATCAGACGGCGCGGTTGATAGGAAAGAATATCATTTATCGCCCTGCGCATAACTTCTCTGTCAAAGACTGTCCAGCGCCAGACTCTTGCGATGTCGTAATGGTTGTAAACACCGTGGGGGCGCGCAATCAAGCGCATAAGCAGTGGTCCCCGGGAATAAAAATATTCAATTAAATCGCCAACAATTACCGTTCTCAGGTGCGGTAAGATAAAAACGTATTCTTTAATGAGGGGGCTTCCGCCAACCGGAATTATTTTTAGTTTTTGGCCGGCAATATTTGGATCGGCATCAAGAGTACCGGCTGGATCAAGCTCGGGATAGCGGCGGGCCAGGGCTGGCGGCAGGTAAAATTTTGCCTCCTCAAAAAGGTCACGCGCTGATTTTAAATAGCGATAATGCCAGCGGTTTGGAGAAACAATCCACCTTACTTCACCTCTGGATTTAATAAAATTTAGGTCGGAGTTATTGAGCGGCAGCGGCGAGTGCAGGAGCAAGCCTGGCTCTAGTCGAACCAGGGTCATCCGGGCGTGCAGTTGCGTCAGCTTCCAGGGTATCCACTTCTCCCGGGTCCAAATTTTTCCGGCTATCTGTTCAACCCAGGATTGGCTTTCGCTGGACGGCAATCCTATCTACTCCCCACCATCCACCCCGATTATACGATCAACCCTAAAGGTGCGCTGCGCACCGGACCGGTGACAGTGAGCAATCAGGTAATCACGCTCGTTGTTTCGCGTCGCTTTCAGGGGGGTAATTTTGCGAGTTGAGCGGCGGCCTCCGGCGCTCTGATATTCTATTTTCAAGGGGCGGCGAGTAGCCAGGGCTTCGTTAATTGGAAGCGGTAAAGAACGGGGAGAATCCGGTTTGGTGACCTTAACTTCGCCGCCCTGTTTTTCTAACAATTCCCCCAGGTCCTGCACTCCCCGTTCAATTAATTGGGCAAGCAAATGTGCCCAGATATCAGCCAGCGCCTGAACATCGTCCAGTGCCCGATGAGTTGGTCTGTCAACTCCCAGTGTGGCGGCGATATTTTCGAGCGCGTTGCTGGCAAAATCAAATTGCCTCCGAGCAAGCGCACAACTGTCCAGCACGGGGACATTTGGGAAGGCCTCGCCGGCAAGCTCCAGTTCGGCCGCCAGAAACTTCATATCAAATGGGGCGTGGTGAGCAACCAGTGGGCGACCAGAAATTAGTTCGAGGAGCGGCTCGGTAATTTCTTCAAAAAATGGTTTACCTTCAACCATATCTCTTGTTATTCCGTTGACGGCCCGAGCTCCCGGTGAAATTTCTCGCCGCGGATCAATTAGCTGCTGATAACTTTCAACCGGTCGATAGTCCAACTGCTTGTCGTTATTTTCCATTTCAATTACAAGCAGTCCAAGCTCACAAACCCGGTGACCGTAGGCCGGTGAGCTACCGGTAGTCTCAAAGTCAAGCAGGGCGTATTCGATTTTTTCCGGTGCTCTGGATAATAAATTATCACTCATTGTTTACTACCTCATCCGCTTTTTCGCCATACAAATCATCAATCATGGTAGAAACTATTTTATCCGCCGCTGCCGTCTTCATTTCAGCTGGCAAATCATAGCCTGCTGTTATTTCCGCTTGCCGGCGGGTCAACTCCACCAGCTGGTTGCTATCGCTGTTTTCTACTACTCGGGCCGGACCAATACCAGCCAGCCAGCCGGCGTTGTAATGCTGATGTGAATCGGCCGCCGAGCCAAACGGAAACAGTAGCGCCGGTACGTTATAGACCGCCAGTTCACTAACAGTCCCGGCGCCCGCTCGACTCCATACACAGGTGGCACAGGACATGATCGCCGGCAACTGGTTAGTAAACTCGACCTGCCGGAAACCATCATAATTTTCAAACCTGCCGCTCAAATCACGACCAAACTTACCGGCCACGTAATATATCTTCCACCCCTCCTCAAGAAGTTCGCCTCCTGTTTTTGAGAGATGTTCTGAAAGTTCCAACGACCCCTGGGAACCGCCAATCACGACCAGTAATTGATTGTCTTTAAACCAGGGGTCGGGAATAGTTTCCACCGGACGAGTCGGGTTACCGGTTAAATACCAGCTCTGTTCGCTGCCCCGCTTGAGCGGAGGCAGGCCATAGAAGACCGCCCGGGCAAAATTACTGAACAGAAGAGTCGTTTTGCCGGGGATACGATTCTGTTCCTGCAGATAAATTGGTTTGCGAGCATAAAGTGCCGAAGCAATTACAGGGACCGATGAATACCCCCCGAAAGCAAGCAGAGCGTCGTATTCACGAATCTGTTTGCGAAGACGAAAAAAATGATGCGAAAGCTCCTGCAGTCCCTGAATTTTTGCTAATAAGTCCACTGCCGGCCAATTTTTAATTCGCAGACGGCTGTATTCTCCTTCATAATTGTTTAATAGAGGATGAGATGCGGGGGCGGATGAAAATAGACAGGTATTAATACCGTAATGCTGAAACTGCCGGGCGGTTAATATTGCCGGTAGCAAATGACCACCGGTAGGACCAGAGGCAAGCGCCAGCTCCACAGCGCTGCCGGAACTCAAAGCTCTTCGTTAATTATGGTCCTGGCCTGCTGAGCCCAGGCACTGCCGGGAGCAGCGTTTACAGAGCGCATCAACTCAAAAAATGCCCGGTCGTCAGCGCCCATGTTCAAGAGGCGGCGACCTCGTATTAAAAACCAGCGGGACTCATTTTCGTCTTCCGCATGCTCGTTCAACCAGTTCCCCCAGCGCGCCAGGAATTGTTCTAACTCGGCCCTCTGGTCGGCCTCCAGGAGTATCTCCGCTTTAAGTAATAATCGCTCCGGGTCCGGGTCTTCAGCCATCTCAATTGACCGGCTTACATGTTCAAGTGCCGGAATCGGCTCACCGCTCAACCGCCAGTAAGCCTGGGCGGCAAGATAATGGTCAACCGCCGTTGGGTCTTCCTGAAGCAGCGGATGCAAATTGTTTAGAGCAACGTCGTATTTGCTTTCACTTATGGCTTGCCGGGCCCGAGCACGCAGTGATTCTTCCCGTTCATCCAGGGCCGCGACGGCCGTGTCTGTTAATTCAACTTCGCGGGCAATATCGGTTAACCGCCCTTCCCGGACAAGGGAAACGATTTCCTGTGATATTGCCTCGGTCAAGCGCTGGTTCTGCCTGGTTAAAAGTTCATTCTCGTCCTCAAGCTCCGCCAGCCTGGACTGATACTCAGTCAGCCGTTCTGCCAGCTCCCTATTTTGAGCTGAAGTAGACTCCAATCTTTCGAGCAATTCCCGATTACGGCGGCGCAGCTCATCCAGTCGCTCTTCCACCCGGGCGGCTATCTCATCCCTTAAAATTTCCGGGCGCGGAATTTCTTCAAGCTGTCTCTCTAAGTCTTCGACTTTTTGCCGACTGGCCTCATACTGTTCCTCCAGCCTCATTTCCCGCCGTTTGAGCCGTTCCAGCTCAGCAATTAGCTGACGGCGCAACTCAGGGTCCTCGGCCAGTGCCTGCTCCGGATCAGGGGGTATCTCTTCGGTTGGCGGCTCCTCTTCCGGTGGATCATCGGGCGGTTCGGGAACTTCAGGATCAGGTTCTGGCTCTGGTTCCGGGGTAGGATCTATCAATTCAGAAAATTCTTCCTGAACTACTGAATAGATGGGATGGTCTGGATGATTAGATTCAAAACGTCGGATAAGTTCCTCTGCCTCACGCAGGTCGTCCTCAAGCAGAGCTATTTCAATCTTACTGAAAAGAGCAAATCCACGGGCCAGTTGATCCGGATGATTTTCGCTGACAGTAGTAAAATACTGACGCGCTTCCCCCAGCCGGCCCTTTTCAAAATTAATCTCGCCCAGCGATTCTTTGGCATCGTAGCGCAGGGTATCGTCGGGCTCGCTGTCAATTACTGCTTGATATAGTTCCGCCGCCTCATCTAACTCGCCAGCTTCTAATAACTGATCTGCTTCAAGAAACATAGTTCCGGGGTCATCTGCCCTTAAGGGCAGACCCATGAACAGAAACAAACATGCGACAGAAAATATAGTTATTTTTTTCAAGGCAGACTCGCCCTCCTTTTTGTATATTTTAGCATAAAATTCAAAAATTCTGAAATTTTCACCTGTTCAGGAAGGAAAGAAAGAATTAATGGGGAGATTATTCACTCGGTAAGAATGGTCGTTTTTTTATCGAAGGACTTGCGAAAGTCGTCAGCGCGCAAACTCACCCACATGCGGGCCGCCTTCTCGCTATCGACTGACATAACCAGTTTATTTTCGAGCTCTTTCTTAAAGGTAAACACCTGGTTGATTTGAGCTCTCATAAATTTCTCGAATTCCCGTCCAGAATCGTCCTCCACCTTAACCAGCTCCCTTCGATAAAAGCTTTAGTACAATTATCGACGGTAAGCCGGTTAAAGTTCAGTCGTATTATTCACTTTTATAAATTATTCGCTCAACGCCAAAGGCTCTGTTGAAATCCTTTTTACTATTTTAGGAAGCAGTTTTGCAGTTTCTCCGTTCTGAGAACCAAGCACTCAGATTATTACTACAATAACTCGTCCATATCTGCACCTTTAAGCTTATTAACGAGCTTCTTTACTTCCTCCGCTCGATTACGGTCACATACAAGCACAGCGTCATCAGTTGTAACAACAATCAAGTCTTCCGCGCCAACACAACCGATGAAGGGTCCCTCGGCAGAAACAATTATATTGTCAGTTCCATCCACTATCTCACAGTCACCAAAGACCACGTTCCCCGCGTCATCCCTCTCAAAGAGATTTTCCAGGGCATCCCAGGTCCCCAGGTCCAACCAGTCAAAATCAACCGGTAGCGTCCATACACGGCTGGATTTTTCAAGAATCCCGTAGTCGATCGAGGTCTGGGGAAGCGTTGAGTAGTGACTTTCAGCCGCCTTTTCCCAGCTCCGGCTCTGCTGCCAATCATCCCGGATTTTTTCCAGGCCCTCACTCAGTCCGGGCATATACTCTTCTATTTCAGCTAATATCCGCCGCGCTGTCCAGAAAAACATGCCGCTGTTCCAGAGATAATCACCGGCTTCAATAAATTGGCGAGCTAATTTTTTGTCAGGCTTCTCAGTAAATTTTTTAACTGCAAAGACCTTTTTCTGGGAAAATTCTCGACTTTCTGATTCGTCATAATTGATATAGCCGTAACCTGTTGAGGCAAAGGCAGGGCGAATTCCAAACGTCACCAGTCCGTCAAGCTCAGTGGCGGCCTGGCTGGCCGCTTCGACCGCAGTGATAAATTTCTCTCGCGGACTAATACGGTGATCGGCCGGAAAGACTCCAATTACTGTCTCGGGCCCCAGCTCTTCGCGTGCGATCAGCCCGGCCCAGCCGGCACAGGCGGCAGTGTCCCTCCCTTCTGGCTCGCCAATAACATTTTCTGGCGGCAGGTCTCCACAGGCCTCACGCACCGGTTGACGGTGTTCCCGCGAAGTAATCACGTATATATTTTCAAGATTATAAACGTGACGCAGACGGCGGATAGTATTTTCAAGCATGGTTCGATCGTCCTCGAGGCTTATCACCTGCTTGGGCCGATCGCTGCGCGACATCGGCCAGAACCGCGTCCCGGTTCCTCCGGCCATTATCACAGCCAGCTTATCCATCGTTATCTCCTCCTTCATATTCCTGGAGATATTGCTCCAGGATCTGCTCGTGGTCAAAGGCAAGCTCCGGTATGCGTCGGTCGGGACTCCAGACCTGTGCTTCTTTTACATCTGTAGCCGCTTTTAATTTACCCTTTCCCTCGGCGGTAAAACAGACCGTTACAACGTGCTTACGCGGATCACGCTCCGGCCGCGAAAAAACTTTCCACTGCTTGATGTCTTCCAGCTCCAGTCCGGTCTCCTCACGCACTTCCCGTTCCACTGCTGTCTCAACGCTCTCCCCGTATTCCACAAAACCTCCGGGCAGTGCCCAGCCAAGCGGAGGATTTTTTCGTTTAACAAGAACTATCCCCTCTTCATAACGGATAATTGCATCAACCGCAAGATAGGGGTTGTGTGGGGTGAAATTCTTGGAACTCATGGTAGAGTCTCCTTTCAACCACTGAAATAAAAATCTTTGGCTATAGCAATTATTTTAACAGATAAGGTGGATGGTAAAAGGAAAGTGAGTGAAGTCGGGACGGCCGGATTTGAACCGGCGACCTCGCGCCCCCCAGGCGCGCGCGCTACCAAGCTACGCCACGTCCCGTTAAAATTGAGGAACAATATTATAAGTGAAAAGAATTAAATTTAAAAGAACAACGACCATTATCCCAGAACCTTCCCTCGGTTTCGTCATTGCCGGGCTTGACCCGGCAATCCATCTTCTTTACCCCCCTTTCTTTTTCCCCCTTCAAGGGGGAAAAAGAAAGGGGGCATGAGGTTGGAAGATTTTTCCCTTATCTAAAGTTCGCGCTCCACGAACTGGTTTATCTGTTCCAGCGCCTCCTTACAAATTTTCTTTATTTCAGCCGGGGCCTCCAGCAACTCCGGCTGCTTCTCCCACAACTTGAGTTTTTGCCGGGCCCCCTCCGTAGTATATTTCTCTTCGTGAAGTAAATGTTTAACTCGGCTCAGAAACTCCAGCTCCTCCACTCGATAGCGGCGCTGCCCACCGGGGGTCTTCTGGGGCTCAAGCTGTTCAAACTCCTCCTCCCAGTAACGCAGAGTATGCGTCTCAACGTCGAGTAACTCAGCAACCTCTCCAATCGAATAGTAAAGCCGATCGTCGGGCAGCTCAAGATTATCCATCTGCTTCATTGGTTTCCTCGTTAAACCGGTCAGTAAAATTATCGCTTGCTTTGTAGTGCACCACGCTTCGCTCCGGAATATGATGAAGCTCACCCGTCTCCGGGTTTTTCATCCGGCGGGCGCTATGTTTTCGAATTTCGAAGCGGCCAAAATTTTCTATTTTTACCGGCTCACAGTCACTTAATTTCTCCTCGATCTCGCCGCAAATCTTTTCGATTATGCTCCTTGCCGTTTTTTGAGTCACACCAATCTCAGCAATTTCCTGAATTAAACGTTTTTTAGTCGACATCTTCAAACTCTGCCTTCGCTCGCCGGGTCATCAATTCTTTTACGGCTTCGGAGGGGCTTAACTCGCCAGCAAGCACAGCCTCAACGGTTTTGAATAGCGGCGCTCGCAGGCCACCACTCCGAACCCGCTGCATTGCCAGCCTGGTAGCGTTAATTCCTTCAACCACCTGACCAATCTTACTTTTGGCTTCTTGAAGACTTAGTCCCCGGGCCAGATACTGGCCGCACTGATAATTACGAGAGAGCTCACTGGTGGCAGTCACTATCAGGTCTCCCAGTCCGGACAGCCCATAAAGCGTGCGTCGTTGTGCCCCCTCGAATTCTGAAACTTCACGAAGGTCGTTCATCCCCCTGGTGATCAGGGCCGCACGGGCATTAACTCCAAAACCAAGCCCGTCAGCCACACCGGCCGCCAGGGCTATTATATTTTTAAGAGCACCACCCATCTCCAGACCGATTAAATCGTCATTAGTATAAACACGAAAATAGTCCCGGAATAACAAAGACTGCATACGTTCACGGCCGGCGTTATCGGCGCCGCCAAGTGTCACCGTGGTTGGACGTTCACGGGCTACCTCACGGGCATGTGAAGGTCCGGTAAGTAAATAATAATTGTCTAGGCTGCCAAATATACGACTATAAACTTCACTCAAGCGTTTCCCAGTCTCCGGGTCAAACCCCTTGCTGAGCACAAGCACGCTGTCAAAATCCCTTTCTTCTTCCTCTAACTTCTCAATTACCGAAGCGAAAGCGTGCGAAGGAACGGCAACAATTAGAAGCTCACTGTCTTTTACCGCAGCACTGAATTTTTTCTCCACTGTCACGTTTGCCGGAAGCGACTGACCGGGTAAATATTGCTTGTTTTCACCAGTTTCGGCTATTGTCTCCAGAAGTGGCTCCTGAATATCCCAGAGCACAACCTCCTCCCTCTCCCCCAGCAACTTCCCTATCGCTGTTCCCCAGCTCCCGGCGCCAAGCACACAAACACGCATAATCAACACCATCATTTCTTAGTTGATTCAAAACATACCGCTCACGTTCACTGCTGAAGCCATATAACGTCCCACCGACCCATCACACGTCGACCTACCGTTCGTCAGTGCGGACCCCAATCCGCTCTTGACTTAATTCCTCTCCCCCCGAGGGAGAGGACACAGGTGAGGGGGGAACTTGATCTTGACCTCACGCCCGTCATGGCGGGAACGTATAACGTCCCAGGGCTTGACCCGCAATCCATTTTTTATGATTTCAGAACTTTCCCCGGCTATTATTTTACTACATTTCCTGTTTTGTTCAATTGTTGAACCCCCATCCTTCCGCTATTGGACATGAAACTTCAGAAGAAGTTGCTTGTTTGACTGACCCGGTTATCGTAGAATATTTGGCAGAAACATGAATCTTACCAGCTTAATTTGATAAATCTCCAACCGGGAATTTATAAAATTGATACTAACAGATTATCTTGCTTTGAATTCTGACAAATCATCTTCCCGACAGAGAGTAATTTTCTCCATCACTCTCTGCCTGCTCCTGCTAACCGGGACCCTATTTTCCGGCTGCTCACCTGAACAGGAGGATACCCAAACCGGAAAAGCTCCCACGGTCGAGGAAGAAGAGCCGCAGTTTACCGATTTTTCAGACACCGACCTCGTTAACATCCGCTCAAGCGCCAAAAACCTGGAGCCGCTTACCAGTCTGCTAATTGCACGAGAAAATGAAATTATTCTTGAACACTACCAGAATGACTTCGCGCCGGGGGACGGAGTTAATGTCAAGTCTGCCTCGAAAAGTATCCTTTCGGCTCTGGTTGGAATTGCTCTCCAGGAGGGGGATCTTGAGAGTTTAGAAGCAACAGTTGGTGATTTTTTCCCCGAGAAATTACAAAATAGCTCTGAAAAACGTAAAAATATAACCGTTCGTAACCTGCTTTTAATGCGCTCCGGCCTACAGACGACCAGTTTTGATAACTACGGTCACTGGACCGCCAGTAGCAACTGGCTAAATTACGCTCTCAACCAGCCGTTTGAGGCAACTCCCGGGGAGGAAACCGAATACAGCACCGGTGACTCCCACATTCTGGCCGCCCTGCTTACCCGCGCGACCGGCCGCGACCTCAAGGACTACGCTCAACAACACCTCTTCGATCCATTAAATGTCTTAATCCACCACTGGCAGAGAAGCCCCGAGGGCTACCGGTTCGGCGGCAACAACCTGACCATCTCCCCGCGGGGAATGCTCCGCCTCGGCAAACTTTACCTGAACGACGGCCGCTGGCAGGGGGAGCAGCTTATAGCATCTGATTGGGTAGAAGAATCAACGCGGGCTCACGTTGAAGACACTTTTCACAGCTATCCCTACGGCTATTACTGGTGGAACAACAACTATCGCGACCTGGATGCCTTCTTTGCCTGGGGCTACGGCGGCCAGTTTATCTTTGTTATACCGGAGTTGGAAATGGTCATAGTTACGACCACAAACCTGCACTCTACTCCCAACGCTCGTGATTTCGTCGACTCGATTCACGAACTGCTGAGAGAAGATATTATTTCCCGCACTTTAAAACCCTGAATTTGGGCATTTCTCCCAGATAATACAAATTCTAATCCTTAAGTTTCTTAACAACTTTACCTCCGAGGCAGTCAGTGTATTTCTTCGATAAAGTCGGCCAGCTTGTTTTTAGTAATCCGCGGGTTAGTAATGGTACACGGCCCACCGATACAGCCGTTTTCACAGGCCATTCCCTCGATAAAATCCGCCTCTTCAACCATATTTTTGAGTTTCGAGGCCATCTTGTTCTCAATACCGTTTACTTTGTCAGTCTCGAAGTCCCCGGGGGTGTCAAGAAAGTTTTGCACTGATTCCGTCAAACCGCCCGACTTTGCGAACAGCCAGCCCCTGTAATCGCCCGACACGTCGGGGGCGGTCTCTTCGCAGGAGGACACGTCCACCTCCTTCGCGGCCAGCATACTGGCCAGCTCCTCGTAAGTGAGAACGTAATCTACCTCACTCGTCTCGGCCTCCTGTTTCTTGCTTATACAGGGGCCTATAAAAACAAGCTTCTCACCGGATTTTTTGGCTTGCCCGGCCGCCCTCATCGGACTGGCGGTTTTGGAAATGTTCTCCTCAAATTCAGAAGCAATCTTTTCAACGTAGTAAACCCAGGAGGGACAACAGGAAGAGAGCAGCGTTGCCTCGTTTTCCTCAAGCTCCCCGGCCTCCTTTTCCGCCGTCTCGGCGGCGTAGCTGGCCAGTTCATAAACCCTGTCAAACCCAATTTTCTTAAGCGCCGTAGCAAGTTCGGGTACTGTGGCCTTCACCGAAAACTGGGCGACGATGGAAGGGGCCAGCAGTGCGGTTAATTCTTCCCCCTCCTTCAACTCTTTTATCACCGTCATCATGTCCGATTTTTCCACGATTGCCCCAAACGGACAGCCCGCCAGGCACCTGCCGCAGAGAATACAGCGATCGTAGTCTATTTGCGCTATCCCCTGCTCGTCCGTCTGGATCGCCTCAACCGGACAGGCGTCCTCGCAGGGTCGGTTTACCTGGATGATAGCGTTGAAGGGACAATTTTGAACGCAGAGTCCACATTCAACGCACTCGTCTTCATCGATCTTAGCCCGCTCGTTTTCAATTGTAATAGCGTCTTTAGGACAGTTCAAAGCACAGGGGTGGGCCAGGCAGTGCTGACAGGCCTCGGTCACGTAATAACGCTGCTGGGGACAGCCGTTGCAGGCCTCCTCCAGGACGGATAATGGCGGCAGGTCGTCGGTCTTTCCCTCGATAAAATCCTCGTAGGTCTTCAACCAGGAGACGTTCTTGTATTCCTCGTGATCCAGGTTCAGGAGGATCTTTAGCCGGTCGTTTGTTATCTCCCGGTCGTGGTACACACAACACCTGAAGGGCTGGGCCGCGTCGGGAGTAATCTTTTCGGCAATGTCCCGAATATCCTCCCGCAGGCTCCCCTCGAACATCTTTTTGGAAATAAGAGTCAGTATTTTACGCTTGATTATCTCAATTTCGGTACTGTAGCTCATTGCTCTCTACCCCTGGTCCAGAATTTTTTTCAGCTTCTCTATGGTGACGTCGTCATGTATCTCATCGTCGACCTCGACGATGGGCGCCTCGTAGTCCGCCTGGTTGCAGTAGTCCAGACAGCTGGGAGTCTCCAGTTCAAAGTCAAGAGCGGTTTTTTCCCGTTGCTCTTCCAGGAAGTTATACAGGTCCGAGCCCCCCATCAGGTGACAGCAAGTTCCAAGACATATCCTTATCTTCATCTGATCTACCCCTTTTTTAAATTTTGGTGGTTCTCCGGCATGTTAAATATATTCTATTTCTACTTTCTTAAGGTATTTATCCCGGAGCAACTCCGCCATTTTTTTGACCACGTTCTTGCGCAACCCCAGGTCCTCCGGAATATTGGGGTTCTGGTGCACCTCGTTAATTTTAGTGCCGACGACAAACTTGATGGAGTCCGAGTCTTTGAGCATATTGTAGAGCTTATAGCCGGGATGATCCCTGTCTACCTCGTCCGGTCCGCCGGCCTCCAGGTACTCGATCGCCCGGCTCATTGTCAGGATGCCCTCGGCAACCAGGTCCAGACCCTCTATTTCAGAATCCGGAGGGATGTCCTTGTCGATGCTGTCCAGGTTCACGCTGATCTCCTTGTCGGCCAGCCGGGCGTAAATTTTGCTCGTGGTGCCACCGCAGATTATTTTTTTACCGTCGAATTGCTCGACGGCGCGCTTGATTTTATAGTCGTTTGACTTATCGACCGGGGGACCGGTTATCAGCAGTGTTCGCCGCGGGCGGCGAAAATAAAAACAGGCACTGGTAATGTCGTCCTTGGCCTCTCCGCCGTCAATCTCGTGGGCTTCGTCAACCAGGAAGTTGGATAATTCCCGGGCCGAGGCGTCCTTCAACCTGCGCATCCGTTCCTTGACCGTCGAAGCTATCTTTTCTTCCGGCCAGCCGAGAGAGTAATTTTTGTTGCCTATCCCCGCCTGGCTCACGCCATCCGAAAAAACAACCAGGCGGTCCCCCAGTTCAATGTTGAATTGCGAGTAATAAAGGGTCTGGGACGTCCCAATCGGATTTTTCATGCCTACCTTACTTTTCTCCAGGGACTTCCGGTCCTGGTTTCGAAACAACATGAAACCCGGGTTGTCAAACTCCATTATTTCCACCCGGTTGTCTTTCAGATCAATATCGATAATAGTAAAGGTGGAATAACTTATTTTCCGTTCTTTACACTCCGGCAGAGTCTTCATAATCGTTTCGGCAGTATCTTTTATATCAACCGAATTACTGGTTAAATTCACCGAGATGGTGGTAGTTAGTGTCGCCAGCACGTTGGCTTTTATACCGCTCCCCAGGCCGTCGGCGAGAACGGAAACTATCCGGTCGTCCGTCTCCGCTTTTTCCGAGAGGAAAACGTCCCCCGGCACCTGCTTGTTATGCTTTGATATCTGGGCGTGATCGACCTCGACAAAAAAATCCGCCACGCTTATTTACCGTCCTCGAAAGCCTCGATCACGGAGTTCATCAGGACCTCCGTCTCCGAAGCGTTTTCCCCCAGCAAGTAGGCGATCTCCTGGACCATGTTCAGATTTTTGCTGATAACTTCCTCCGCTTTCTGGACGACCTGCTCACGTTTCATCGATGGTTCGGTAATATCCTGGCAGATAAAACCAACACTCCTACCCGTTTCAATTACAAAGGCCGAGTAGAACAAAACCCGGTCGTTGAACCTCAGTTCCTCGCCAATTATGTCCTCGTTTGTCTCCAGGACTTTTTCAAAAATATGATCAAAGGGCACCAGCTTCCTCAAGTTGGCGTTTTTCATGCCCGGCACAGTGTCAAAAATTTCCAAAATATCCTCCCCCAGCAAGCTGGCAAATCTCCGGTTGCATTCAATCACCCGCAGGTCCTGGTCCGCGATAACCACGCCCGAGGGCATTGTCTTCAGCAGAGCATTGGCCGTCTTCTGTGCCTTGTTTCTCATGTATGAGACACACATGTCGGTCTCCGCCTTATCGTCCAGGAGGGCCTCCGCAAAATCACGGCAGGAGTCATAGCCACAGCCCCCACAGTTCAGCTCGTCCTCCTCTTCTTCCTTGCCAATGCGCGACAGGGCCTCACTAATTTCCTGTTCGGAATAACTTGACGCCTCGACCGGCTCAACTCCGTAATCAAAGCTGACGTCCAGCTCAGTGTCCGAGCCTATTCTCTCCGGCTCGTAGGTTGAATTGGAAATCACGGACAATTTCTTCGAGACGATGTTGCTCTCGGAATCAGCCACCGGTCCGTTCACGCACCCCCCCGAGCAGGCAAGCAACTCAATAAAAAGCTTTTGGTCAAGTTCCCTGCTCCCCAGGCTATCGAGAATATCCTGGACCGGTTTCATACCGGAAAAACTCATGAAGTTTAAATCATTAACCGCACAATTTTCCTTAACTCCGGCAATCATCCCCCCGTCCACCGGGTAGAGTCGACCATTCTTGGCCGTGGAAGGGATAAAATCATCCTCCGGCTCGGACTGCAAACGATCCGGCTTAATTCCCTCCTCTTCAAACCAGCTCCTTAAGTCGGCAAAAGTCAGACAGACGTCAAAGGCTTCGTAACGCTCCACTTCAATTTTTTTCGCCACACAGGGACCAATAAAAACGATGCTGACCTCCTCGCCGAACTTGTCTTTCAAAAGCCGGGAGTGGGCGACTACCGGGGTCATGACGTTGGCCAGGTTTGACCTCAGTTGAGGCTTGTATTTCCTGATGTATTCGACTACGGAAGGGCAGGCCGTCGACAACAGGAGGCGGTCTTCGCCCCGGTTAAACTCCCTGTGAATGGCCGAGGAGACAAGTTCCGCTCCAAGCGCCGTCTCCGAGACACCATGAAACCCCAGCTTCTTCAGACCGGTCACCAGCCGCTCCGCTTCCCCCCCATCAAATTCACTGGTGAACGAGGGCGCCAGGGAGACGATAACCTTCTCCTCCTCTTTTATTAGCTGCCCCGCTTCCTCAATATCTGAACGTATATTTTTGGAATTGTTAGGGCAGGCCGATATACACTTCCCGCAGAGGATACAACGCTCGGAGATGACGTCGGCGTGGTTGTCCTCGATCATAATTGCCTTGACCGGGCAGTTGCGCACACATTTGAAACAGTCCTGGCAGTCGGTCGCCTCGGTGTGGATAGGATATTCTCTGCTCATAATTTCTCCCTCAATATCTGCAGGATATTCTCCTCGGTAACTCCAGATACCTTTTCGCCGTTAATTCTAACGTG
Source organism: uncultured bacterium (assembly GCA_964566495.1). Taxonomy (GTDB): domain Bacteria; phylum T1Sed10-126; class T1Sed10-126; order T1Sed10-126; family T1Sed10-126; genus T1Sed10-126. Next base: position 24,997 of record CAZMIT010000003.1, read on the forward strand.
CGGCCCGTTCATGCAGTCGTCCTCGCACAGGGAGCCTTCAATTTCAGCCTGTATATCCCTGTCTTCAACGTATTTTTTTATGATGTCAACATTCCTGTTGTTCCCCCGGGTGAAACAGGAGCTTCCCATGCAGAGAACAATTTTGTTGTCAGCCATGGCTAAAACCTCACCTGGATTAAGAAACAATTTTTATAAGTCTTCAGGTCACACACCGGCGATAGCTTCTCTTCAACCGGACCTGCTGTCTTAAGGTCGAATTTTCGCAACGGATTGAGAGGCACAAGTAATCAGTCTGTAAAATTGAAGGTATGATATCTTAATTAGACTCGTTATAAAAGCGATCTACTAAATTTTTTGACAATTTAACCCGCGCTTAATATACACAAGTTTTCCTTGATCAAATATATAGAGACGAAAAGATTGTATTCGAGGAAAAACCGCAAATATAGTCAAGATCCGCTTTGCCTTAATATCCAGTCCACGGCAGCGGGTAAAGCTGTAGCTATGTAATCTGGTTTGACGTCCCCTTTTTCTTCCAGTTTCTGGGCCTCGGACTCACCCTTGCCTGTGCGCACGAGAATCGAGCGGCAGCCGGCTCGGCGACCCGCCCTGACGTCGGAAAGCTTATCACCGATCATAAACGAGCTCTCCAGCTCAATATCGTGCTCCTCAGCCGCTTCTAACAGCATCCCCGGGGCCGGTTTGCGCCGCTCAAGTCCGCGTCGGTATCGCTCTTTTTTGGCTTCGGGATGGGCCGGACAGTAGTAGATGTCCAGCGGACTTACTCCACAAGAGTTAAGCATCTCTCGCAAGTGCTCATGCATTTTCTCAACGGTAGTTTCATCAAAATAGCCGCGGGCGACACCGGATTGATTGGTAACTATTACCAGTTCAAATCCAGCCTTCTCTATTTTCACCAGCGCTTCCGGGACTCCGTCGAAAAATTCAAGTTCCTCCGGCTCGGCGGGATAATCCTTGTCCACCACCAGCGTTCCGTCACGATCTATAAATACGACTTGCTTCACGTCTCCCGTTCTCCTTTCAACACCGGATTAATGTCGGGGTCGTTATAGGTTTTAAACTGCCGGTAGATCTTGAATCGCTTGCGCCCCGACTCGAGGTCGTCAATCAACCGCAGGTAGGCACCATACAAATCATCCCGCTGTTCAGCCAGTAATTCCACTGTCTCACTATTTTTATCCATCTCCCGGTAGTGATAAAGTTTTAAAGAGAGGATAGAAATCCGGTCAAGCATTAATCCAGGGGGCTCACTGTGGAGAGAAGCCGCCCCCCCTGTTTTTAACTTTTGCTGCTTAAAAATCAGCTCGTCCAGCTCTTCCATGCAGTTGTTACGCTGCTGGTTAACAGCGTCGATACCCCGTTTTATGGTTACAATTTGTTCAGCGGTCGCCATCTCCGCACGAGCCTCCGTCTCAAAGTGCCAGATCGTATGGTTGGTCAGGTGAAGCCGGCGCAGTCTATTCACAAATGTATCTTCCACTTCAGAAAGCTGAAGCCGTTCCTTTACCAGCGGAAAGAACCGTTTCGCCACGTCAGAATACCAATCACCGTCAATATTTCTCCAGTCTTGCAGAAAATCAAGCAGCCGTGTGCGGGCTTGCTCGGGTGAAGGCGAGTTCCAGCTAACACTCCAGTTATCAAATTGATTCAGCTCCGGACGCATAGCAATCACTCCACTTTTACTTTTATGTTTCCACCTGAGAGTTTACAATAAATACAATTTCACTAATAGTATAGAAAGGAGACGTTCAAAATGATAGTAGTTACCGGTGGTGCCGGCTTCATCGGCAGCGCAATTGTCTGGGAACTTAACAATCGTGGTTATCATGAAATTATGGTCGTGGATCGGCTGGGCACAGAAAAAAAATGGCGTAACTTACGCAATCTGGAAATAGTCGACTACTGGGACAAGCAGGAGTTTCTCTCCATGGTTGGCAGCGACGACCTGCCGGTCGTGCCGGAAGCAATCCTCCACCTCGGCGCCTGCAGCGCCACCACCCAGGAGGACGCTGATTATCTGATGCGCAACAACTACCAGTACACCAAACACCTTGCTCGCTACGCACTTGAGCACGACAGCCGCTTCATTTACGCCTCCAGCGCTGCCACCTATGGAGACGGCGAGCTGGGCTACCGGGACGACCACAACTTGCTCAGTCAGCTTCGTCCGCTCAACAAATACGCTCTCTCCAAATATGTTTTTGACCTGCACGCCCTGCACAACGGCTGGCTGGATGACATCGTCGGACTTAAATACTTCAACGTCTACGGACCAAACGAATACCACAAGGGCGAGATGCGCAGCGTTATTCACAAGAGTTTCGGACAGGCTCGGGAAAACAGTAAAATTCGCCTGTTTAAATCGCACCGTGAAGACTACAAGGACGGCGAGCAGAAACGAGATTTTCTTTACGTAAAAGATGCCGTCGACATGAGCCTCTTTTTCCTGGAGAACCCTGACGTCAACGGCATCTTCAACATCGGCTGTGGAGAGGCCCGCACCTTTAACCATCTCGCCCGGGCCGTATTTAAGACGCTGGATCTACCAGAAAAAGTCGAATACTTCGATATGCCGGCCGATATAAGGGACCGCTACCAGTATTTTACTGAAGCCAATATTTCCAAGCTCAGAGAGGCTGGCTATGAGAAAGATATCTACTCCCTGGAAGAAGGAGTCACCGACTACATTAACAACTATCTGTTGACTGACGACCCACACCTCGGATGAGTAGTTAAATATGTCTCGCCAACATTTTACCCACGTTAACACCGGTCTGCTGGCGGAGTGGATAAAAAATCACGACTCGCCCTTCCTCTGTATAGTGCCCAACCGTCAGGTCGCTGAAACAATCTATGTCAATCTGGAGACTATTTATGGCGATCAGGTAGAATTTTTGCCGGACTGGAACCGGCTGCCGGGCGCCGAGGAGGCGCCGGGCGAAAACATCCAGGACCGCCGGCTACAGGCATTAGGTGCCCTCCAGCGGAAACAACTTCAGGGCTTAGTCCTACCTCTGCGCACACTTGCCTATCCGGTTCTGCACCCCGATGTCCTCCCCCTTGTTGAGCTGAAGCCGGGAATCACTTTGCCCCCCCAAAAACTGGCTCGCAAACTTCTTGATCTCGGCTTCCAGCGCCAGCCACTGGCCCAGGAACGGGGCGATTTTGCCCTGCGGGGAGACCTGCTTGATATCTTTCCTGAAAATTACCGTTATCCGCTGCGCATCAGCTATTTTGACGACGAGATAGAATCGATTGATCACTACCATCCAAATACTCAAATGCAGGCTGATGAAAGTCTTCAACTACCGCTGCAGTTGACATTACAAAGTGAATTTGCGCTATCACCCGACCAGCGACAGCAACTGGCCGAGAACCTCCGCGCCTGTGGCTTCCCCGAGCAAGCAAAAATATTGGACTACAGTCCTCGTCCCCACCAGGCTGCCGACTGGTTTGGCCTCTGGCCCCGCCGCACAACCTGGCCCGAACAGCTGATAAAAAAGAGCACACCGGTCGTCTACCGACCGGCCGACTGCGAGGAAAGCGCCCGCGAGTGGGACGAAAAAATTGCCAGTGCGGAAGAAAACATTCCGCTTGATAAAACTTATCGTAGCTTGTCCCCTCTATTAGAACGTCTAACCGATGAGGACACCGTCTTTTTCTCCCAGCTCCCGCGCCAGAGTTACCTTACCATAGATATTGAAGCCTCTTCTTACGGCAAAACCTTTTCACTTACACCGCCGGCCCAGGAACCTCAACCGATAGATAGTTTTATCCAAAAAATTGAAACTACCTGCGGCGAGGTTGAACAGTTAACTGTTCACTGCGGTGAAGATAGTTTCCGGGAGCGTCTGGAGTCTTTACTTGCAGAAAAACTGGGCAGCTCCGAGAAATACAAGGGGACAAAGTTAAACCTCAAGCCCACACCCTGGCGTGGTTCCTACAGATTTGGAGACTTCGCCTTACTCAGCCTCGATGATTTCTTCAATCGCACAATCAGCCGCGGACGGATCTCCACAACCGCTGGTACAACGGAATACCTGGAGTCTTTTGCTGACCTGGAAGTGGATGACCTTGTCGTGCACGAGGACTTCGGTATTGGACGTTTCGCCGGACTGGAACTCGTCACCACAGAAAATCAGAGGCGCGACTGTATCCACCTCGAATATGCCGGGGGCGACCGACTGTATCTGCCCCCCGACCAGATGAACCGTGTCCAAAAATATATAGCTGACTCCGGTTTTACCCCCCCTCTATCTTCGCTTGACTCCAAACGCTGGCAGAAAATGAAACAACAGGTAAAGGAAGATGTTGACGACCTGGCAAGAGAGTTACTGGAACTATACGCCCAGCGAGAGTCCGGGAACACAGAACCGTTCCCTCCGGACAACCTTGAGCAGACCCAGTTTGAGGCCAGCTTTCCTTACCGGGAGACGCCCGACCAGCAGGAAGCGATTGCGGCGGTCAAACGTAACATGCAGAAGTCAAAGCCGATGGACCGATTGATCTGCGGCGACTCGGGTTACGGCAAGACTGAAGTGGCCCTGCGCGCCGCTTTTAAAGCCGCCTCCGCCGGCAGACAGACGGCTTTACTGGCTCCAACAACACTTCTTTCCCGTCAACATTACGAAACTTTCTCTACCCGCTTTTCATTTTTTCCTTACCGGGTTGAGCTACTGAACAGATTCCAGTCAAAATCGCAAACAAAAAAAATAATTCGAGAACTAGAGCAAGGTGATATTGATGTCATAATTGGCACACACACACTGATAAAAAGAGAGATCGACTTTGCTGAGCTGGGCCTGTTGATAATTGATGAAGAGCAGCGTTTCGGCGTCAAGCAGAAGGAAAAATTAAAACTTGAACGTAAAAACTTAGACGTACTTACCCTCTCTGCGACGCCAATCCCCCGCACACTTTACATGTCACTTTCTGGCGTGCAGGACATTAGCGTCATCAACACACCCCCGGAGGATAGAATCCCGATTAAAATTCATGTTGGACCTTTTGACTCCCAGCAAGCGACCGAAGCCATTGAACATGAGCTTGACAGAGGCGGGCAGGTATTCTGGATTTACAACCGCGTACAGGGAATCGAGGAAGTTGCCCGGCAGGTGCAATCATATCTGCCCGAGACAACTGTCGAATTTGCCCACGGACAGCTTAACAAACATACTCTACGGGAAAGAATGCAGCGATTTTACGACGGTAATATCGACGTCCTGGTGAGCACGACAATTGTGGAAGCAGGGCTTGACTGTCCACGAGTTAACACAATGATTGTTCAGCAGGCTCACCGTTTCGGGCTGGCCCAGCTTTATCAGTTACGGGGCCGGGTCGGTCGCAGCCACGAACAGGCATACACCTACCTTTTTTACCCGGAGAAAGCAAACCTGACAGACGACGCAAAAACCCGGCTACAAACAATCAAGGAATGTTCGGAGATGGGCTCGGGATTTCAGCTAGCCATGCGTGACCTGGAGATCCGTGGTGCCGGCAACATTCTCGGTCGGGACCAACACGGAAATATTCGTGCCGTCGGCTTCCCCTTCTACTGCCGTCTTCTCCAGCGATCAATTCGCCGGCTTCGGGAAGGTTTTGAGGCCCCTCAGCCCCTGCCCCGACTGAAATTCCCCGGTTCTTACTACATCCCCCGTGACTACATACCTGACGAACGACAGATCATCACCCAGTATCAAGAACTGGCCTCCTGTCGACAATACGAGGGAGTACAAAACCTGGCCGTACGCTGGGCCAGCACTTTTGGCCCACTACCCGAATCGGTTCGCCAGTTACTGCGGCGCCACGTCTTCAAAATTCTTACACAAAAAGAGGGCTGGGTGGATATAAAATACCAAAACGAAAGATTGAATCTCCGCTACCGTGAGGAAAAACCCGAAATATTGGGCACTATTGCGCGCGGTCTTGGAGCCTATCCAACTGCCCGAGGGGGACGCTACTTTATCCGCAACCTGAACGCTCACAAAATTCCTACCTGGTTAAAAATACTGCTGGAAGACGAACTGCAATTAATAAACTTAACTCCATAACCCGCCCTTTTTTCTCTCCCTCTTCAATGGGGTAAGGAAAAATAGCAGTGACGACGATAAGTTCTGATTATTGGACAGAACTTACCGGCGTCATTCCGGGCGTAGGGAGCAAAGCAACCGCAGATCCGGAATCTCGGGGTTAAGTCTACGGGATTGCCGGGTCAAGCCCGGCAATGACGATTTTTAATCAGGTAGAGTAAGGTATTGACAGAGGCTTCGGTAGGTTTTGATTATTGGATGAAATGTCTTGATTATGAGGAAGAAAATTACTAAACTATAGTAGTTGAGTTCGTGATTCCGCGGTAGCTCAGTTGGTAGAGCAGTCGGCTGTTAACCGACTTGTCGCCGGTTCGAGTCCGGCCCGCGGAGCTCCTTTTTTGCCCCCCGTCAGCTCCCAGACTATTCAACCCTGCGCCAAGATATCCCCAATCGCCAGCAGGGGAAAGGTCTATTTACCTCCCAATCCCCATGTGCTCTCCGCTACCGTCAGTATAAATCTTCAGTATTTCGGCCCAGAGGGAAACTGCTATATCGCCCGGCGACGAAGTTCCAAGACCCAGTCCGATTGGCGAGAAGAAGCGCTCGTCGTCAAGTGGATTATTGCCTGTCTCTTCCTCAATCTCGTCACAGAGCCGCTTGACTTTTGTTGCTGAACCAATCATTCCTATGTAGCAAGCCGATGTCTCAAGCGCCTGCTTGAGCACAATTTCATCGGCGGCGTGACCACGGGTAACAATCGATAAAAAGGTGTTATCATCAACATTTATCTGCTCAACCACATCTTCAAAATCAGCGCAAATAACTTGTTCGGCGGAAGGGAACTTAGCCGGATCAGCGTATTCTTCACGGTCATCGACCACAGTATAAGACCGCCCAATAATTTCGGCAATCTGTCCCACGGCCTCGCCAACGTGACCGGCCCCAAATTGAACCAGGTGAAAGTCGCGCTGGTATACGTCAATAAAAAACTCCGCCCAACCACCGCAGTACATACCCAGCTCGTCGGGTTCCAAAGTATGTTCGACCTTACAGCTCTCGCCGGTTTCTAAAGCGTCAACGGCTTGTTCAATAATTGTTGCCTCCAGTGTTCCACCACCAATTGTTCCCTCTATTTCGCCGTCCTCATACACTATCATCTGGGCACCAACGTGCCGGGGTGACGAGGCAGCTGTATCTATCAGTGTTACCAGGGCAAATGTATTCCCTTTCTGCTGATTTTTTCTGGCCTTTTCAATAATTTCTCTATTCATAACTGCAAACCTCCTAAAAAAATTGGTACCTGTTTAGCGCCCCCCTTAATCCCCTCTCCCCCATTGGGGGCGAGGGTTAGGGGGAGGGGGTAAACTGGATAAATGGACCCCTCTTTTGTATTTTCTCCCCCACTGGGGGAGAAAAGAGGGGGTCGCTAAACAAATACAAAAATTGTTCAACACTTTTATTCTGCATAATTTTAAGTAAAATAGTTGCACCTGTCACGAAATATTTTGGACGGTTAATTGTTTGGCTCCCATTGCGAGCCTCGATTTGCAATCACTTTTCGTAATTATTTAGCGCCTTCACTGTGGTTCTCGGAACAAATGGTGTCCCGGTAACAACGTCCGTGAGGTCTTGACCGTCATTCCCGTGGAAACGGGAATCCAGCGGCTTTGAATTTAATAGGTCTAAAGTCAACGTCAAAGCCACTGGATTGTCCGGTCAAGCCGGACAATGACGTTCAATCCCACAACACCCCGGGGGCGCTAAACGGTTATCACTTTTCTTTATCCAGAGGTGCAATCAATTTGAATTACGAGGACGATGTTGAACGGTATCAGCTCGGCGAAATACAAACAAACTGTTACCTGCTCGGCAACCAATACATTATTGATCCCGGCGGCTGGCGTGAAGAGCTGAGACAGCGCTTTCAACGGAACAAGACGGTTCCGGAAGCAGTTCTCTTAACGCACGCCCATTACGATCACATCGGCGGTATACCAACGCTTAAGAAATTGTTTCCCGACCTGAAAGTTTACTGCCACTCACAGGAGGCGGAAGCGCTTTCAGACCCCGCTAAGAATTACACCACGATGAGCGGTAAACCGCTGGCTCTCAAAGCCGATGGTTTCGTGGATGAAATAGAACTGAGCTTCCGCGATGAAACAATACAGGTCCTCGAGCTACCGGGCCACTCGCCCGGGGGGGTCGGTTACTACCTGCCCGCCCTGAAGAGCTGTTTTTGCGGTGATTCAATCTTTCGCAACAGCATCGGCCGCACTGACCTGCACGGTGGAGACAGCACCAGGCTTAAAGCGGCAATAAAGAAACATATTCTCTCACTTTCCGACTGTACCCGGCTCTTACCGGGTCACGGACCACCAACCACCGTTGGTGACGAAATTCAATCCAACCCCTATCTTGATTAGCCCCCCCTCACCTTTCAGGGACGAGAGAACTTTGCGAAGAGGGTGTAATTAATTAGCAACTACGTCAAAGTATTTTGACGTAGTTCTATTATTGAATTATTGTGCTGATTTTTTATCCGATTTTTTCCAGCAGATGAGGATAAATTTTTTTTAACGCTTCACCAATCTGCTTGCGCTGCAAAGTGGTCAGCCCGGGATAGGCGGGCAGACGAACTATAGAGCCAGCAATACGTTCGGAGACCGGAAGAGACTCCGGCGGCTCCAGATTTTCCCTGGCATAGGGCGTAAGATGCAACGGGTGGTAGTGTTCCAATGCCTCAATACCTTCGGCCTGAAGCGCTCGCAGAAACCAGTCGCGTGCCTCGACCGATTTCAAAATAAAAGCAGTAATGTGACCGTTTGTCTCAACGCCGTCCGGCCGCGGAAGGACAAAGTCAAATACCCCTTCACGATCCAGCCGGGATAACATTTCAAATGTTTCTTGCTGTATCTGAAGTCGCTGCTTACGAATCTCCGGCCAGCGGTTCAGCTGCTCTTTGAGTATACCCGCCAGGATATCCGAGAGCACGTAACTACTGCCCGTAGAACGCCAGGTGTAGCGATCAGCATCGCCACGACAGCTTACACTGCGATCGGTTCCCTTGTCTCGAATCATCTCCGCCTTTTTTATGTAATCGGGGTCGTTAATAAGCAGCGCCCCACCTTCACCACTGGTTAAACTTTTAGTGGCGTGAAAGCTCAGCGCCCCAAACTGGCCAAAAGTGCCGGCCTGCCTACCGTTCAAGCGACCGTCAAAAGTCTGAGCGGCATCCTCCAGGCAGAACAGATTTCGTTTCTCACAAAATTCTACAACCTCGTTGACCGGTCCGGGATAGCCACCGTAATGAACCATGAGAACACCACGAGTATTCTCTGTATAAGCCGGTTCAATTGTCGCAGCAGTAAGAGTCAACGTCGTCTCGTCAACATCGGCAAAAACCGGGCGTCCACCGGCACGCACGACTGCCAGGGCTGTCGAAACGTAGGTAAACGAGGGTACGATAACCTCGTCCCCCGGTTGTAAATCCATGCAGAGCAGGGCAATTTCTAACGAGTGGGTGCAGGAAGTGGTAGTCAAAACACGTTCACATTCCCAGCGATTTTCAAGCCGCTCCTCCACCTCTTCACATTCCGGACCGGGGCCGGCGATGAAACCGCTATCCAGCACCCGGACTGCCGCCTCTTTTTCCGCCGCGCTGATTGACGGACGATGGTATGGTATCTTTTCGTCGGCTACCGGAACTGAACCGTCAATCGCTAACTTCTTTTTCAATTATGTTCTTCCTTTCAAGGACTCATCCTTATAATGTGAGTTTTTTCACTTAATTCATTTATTACCGTTAAAATTATGATAAACTGATTATGTTAGCTGTTACTTCTCTAATCGGTAGTTGAGGTTAAGGATACAAAAAATTGCCGTTTTTTAACAGAGGTGTCGGGATGAAAAAGACCAACCTCTTTGTTTACGGGACTTTAAGACGTGGCTGTTCACGCCACCAAATCCTGGCCAAAAAGCTTGAACATGGTGTGGCCTCCTACCGGGGGAACGCCTGGGTAGATGGTTTTGATCTGTATCAACTAAGCGATTTCCCAGCGGCGGTTCCCGGTTCGGGGAAAATATATGGTGAAATTTATTCTGTTCCCTTTTCCCTGCTGACCGCACAGCTCGATGAGGTCGAAGGCTTCCCGCACCTCTTTGATCGCAAACAGATTGAAGTAGAAAATGAACCTTGCTGGATTTATTTTCAACCTAAACCTCCGGAGAAATCAGAGAAAATAGATTCCGGCCAATGGAAACCAATACCCAAGGATACAAACAATGGCTGACAACGAGCAGACTTCAGATCTGAGCATGGACGACAAATCCTCCTGGGCCAAGATAGAAACACCCCAGGTTGAAGACGAGTCAACTCCCCACTGCCTGCTCTGGGGACGTTTCTGGGCAACCATGGATAACCTTGCGGCTGCTTTTTACATCGATATTAACACCGAACAAAACAAAGTCGACACCTTCCACCTGGCAATTTTTGGGGACTTCTCCCGCCTCGACGAATACAACCCCAGGCATAACCCGGAACGGTTTGAAAACTTACTTGTCTCCTACAACATCTCAGATGTGCCCATCCCCCAGCTTACCCTGAGTGAAACTAAAAACGATTTCAAAAGTAAGATCACCGAGAGCGGAGAGATAGACAAACTGTATAATCTTCTAAAGAATGAAGAGAAGGAAAGTTTCCAGTCCTGGGCAAAATCTTTTTTCAATAACTTTGTTGACCAGGGCGAAGTGGAATATCATGTCCGCGGATGGCTGGCCGACCCCACAAGCCTGAAAGAAAGTTCGACCGAGTTAGAAGAAACCAGCCCCTCCCCGGCGGAGGGAACCAAGGTCCAGGTCACCTATATCAACAGTCCCCTGGGGGGCAAGCTCCCCTCAGAACTTACAGCCGGCGACGAGGTGCACGTACGTATAGTGGGTTCAGCGGTGGAAAAGCTTCCCGATTATATGCGCGACGAATCAAACGGTAAAAGATCCGTTCCGGTAAAAAGCTGGGTTCACTCGATCGAGACGGAGCCGGACCTTCCGCCCCAGTTTGACGGCGAATCTGAAAACTACTTTAGAGTTACTACCGAATTAGAGGCGGGTGTTTTTGGAGAAGGTCTTGTTTTCAAAGAAGAAAGACTAAAAACCAACGACTCCGGAATTGAACTGGACCTAAAACCGGAAGACATCTACCCGCTTTTAATTTTGATCCTGTTTTTACTTATTATATTTTTTCTCTTAATTTTAGGATAAATAGTTTTACCTAACGAGGAGGAATTAAATTTGAAATTTGAAATCAATTTTAAAACACAAAACGGCACTGATTATCCCGGTGCCTGTGTGGTTTATTTTGTTGCCCGGGATGAGAACGAGTCCCCGGTAACCAATCATATCCCTGAGCTGCCCAAAGCACCATTGAATGACTTCAAAGCGAACGAGGGTGAAGCGCAATTTTTTTACTCCGGTGATTTTGAAGCTGAACGACTCCTGCTCATCGGCCTGGGGGAGAAACAAGAGCTGGACTTTTTGGGAGCGCTGGAAGCAGCATCCAACTCCATCTCTCCCCTAGAAGAACTGGAGTTAGAAAAAAGCGCCGTAGTCTTACCGGTTGAACTGTTTGAAAACAGTGAAAAATTAGCTGAAAAAATCTTTCTTGGTTATGCGCTAACCGGTTATGAGTTTGAACAGTTTAAAACCGAGGACGAGGATGAAAACGAGGAAGTCGAACTGGATGAAATTATTCTGCTGCTTGAAGACGCCCGTTCCCGCTCACCGGTTGAACGCGGGCTTAATAATGGCGAAAAAATAGCGCAGGCTGTCAGTCTCTGCCGGGACCTGGGCAATACACCTGCCAATCAGATGACACCGGGCGATCTTGAGACTCAAGCTACCAATATTGCCAATTGTTCTAACAACGTAAAATTGAACGTAATCAATGAAGAAAAATTAAAGGATAAGAACTTCAACCTTATCCGGGCGGTCGGACGTGGAAGCGAACACCCGCCGCGTTTGCTTGAACTGATTTATGAACCCGAGAAATACAAACAGACGGTAGTACTCGTCGGTAAAGGGGTAACCTTTGACACCGGAGGAATTTCCCTGAAACCAAGCAAGAAGATGGGAGAAATGAAATTCGACATGTGTGGTGCCGGGGTAGTTCTCGGCCTGCTTCAGGCAGTTGAGCAGCTCAAACTGCCACTGCGAGTTATCGGCTTGACCCCCTGTGTTGAAAATATGCCGGATAGCCGTTCGACCAGGCCCGGCGACGTTGTTGAAGGGTATCAGGGCAAGACAGTAGAAATTTTAAACACAGACGCTGAAGGGCGCTTAATACTTGCGGACACGCTCAGCTACGCCAGTGAAAGGTGGGGGGAGGAGACCGACTATCTGCTTGATTACGCCACTCTTACCGGCGCCAGTATCGTGGTTTTAGGTCACGCCGGCGCCTGTTTAATGGGCAACGACGACAATTTATGCGAATCACTGATAAAAACCGGAGAAGCCGTGGATGAACGTCTCTGGCGACTTCCGCTGTGGGAGGAGTATGAGGAAAAGATTGATAGCGAAACTGCCGACGTGAAGAATATTGGCGGACGCGCCGGCACAATTATTGCCGGCACTTTTCTGCGACAATTTATTGACGAGGAGAAGTTTGACTCCTGGGCTCATCTCGACATTGCTGCAACTGCTTGGGGGATGAAGGAAAAAAGCTTTCGTCCCGAGGGCGGGACAGGATTTGGTGTGCAGCTGACACTGGAATTCCTGCGCAACCTCTGACTTTTATTATATATTTTCGCCTTTTATAGCATCTTTTTCCTTTTTTCGCTGGGCGTTAATCTGGTGATTAGCCCGCGAAATTCTTTCCAGCAGGCAATCCTCGTCTATTGTCCTTAAATTCCTATCCCGCATTATCTCCCGTCCCTCAATCCATACGTCGCGCACGTCACTGCCCCGGACCGAGTAAACTAGCTGTGAATAGAGGTTATAGAGAGGAAGAAGATGGGGTTGCTGTAAGTCAACGGTTATTAAATCCGCCTGTTTTCCCACCTCAATAGATCCTATCTGATCTTCCAGATTAAGCGCCTGAGCTCCCTCAATAGTGAGCATGCGAATCAGTTTGCGGGCTGTCAAGCGCTCCGGGTCCTTATGATGAACCTTTTGTAACTTGCCGGCCGTGTCCGCCTCGGCGAACAGATCCAGGTCATTGTTAGAAGCCGCCCCGTCCGTTCCCAGGCCAACGACTAAACCGTGTTTAATCATCTTCATTACCGGCGCCACACCGGCTCCAAGTTTCATATTGCTCTGCGGATTGTGACTGAGCTTAACTTCGTTTTGACGCAATAACTCAAGGTCAGGATCCTCGAGCCAAATCCCGTGAACAGCCAGCAAACGGGGGGATAAGAAACCAGCTTCTGCGAGCCACTCGGTCGGCGACATCCCATACTCTTCCTGGCACTCCTCGATTTCCCGCTTTATTTCCGCCAGGTGTATTGAGTAAGGAACATCCGTCCCCTCCACAATGGTTTCCTGAAACCATTCCAGTAGCTGCGGCGTCGTGGAATAGGGGGCGTGCAGAGCCGCTCCCGGGGTTATGTGATCGGGATGTGAATCAGCGAGAAACTCCATTATCTCATCTTTACGAGGGGTGTCCTCGTAAACGTCCATAATTGCATCGTAAAGTACAGCTCGAATGCCACTTTTCTGAGTGATAGGACTGTACAGGAACTGGTGGAAACTCATGTCCGCAATTGTTGTTACCCCCGCCTTCAAAGACTCTGTCAGAGAGAGCTCAACCCCCATTTTCTGAGTTTCCTCATCAAGATAGGACTGTCGGAACCGGTAGGTCTCCTCCAACCATTCCCGCAGCGACAGATCCTCGGCCAGCCCCCGGATTATAGACATCCGGCAGTGAATGTGAGTGTTAACAAGACCGGGCATAAGCAGTTTGCCATCAAGATTTTCGCGGGGAAGACGGGGATATTTTTCCTGCAGGTCCTCAGTTGTTCCCAGGTCAGCTATTTCATCCCCGTCAATCATTAAAGCTCCGTCACTTAAACGGTTATCCTCCTCGTCACAGGTCAGAAGAACTGCTCCGGTGAGTAAAAATTTATCTTCTCTGTCAGACATTTTATCGCTCCCGGTTATTAGATTATTAGAGGTTGAGAATTTGTTCTTCCGCCAATTCGTTCTGGCGTTCTGCAAGTTGAGGCAGGTCAAGCGGTAGGAATTCACCGTTTTCAACTATAATTTCGCCGTTAATAATTGAGTGGTCAACTTTTGGCGGATGACAGAAGACCAGCGCCGCCAGCGGGTCATGTTGAGCGCCGGCATAATCGATACTGTCCTTGCGTATACCGATCAGGTCCGCTGCCATACCCGGCTCTATTTTAGCTATATCTTCGCGACCAATTGCTTGCGCACCTCCCACAGTGGCAGCCCGCAACACGTCATTGGCAGTAATAGATTCTTCGTCGTAATTTATCCGTTGAAGGAGAAGTGCCTGGCGCGCTTCGGCAAACATGTGAGAGCTGTCGTTAGAAGCGCTGCCGTCGACCCCGAGGCTAACTTTAACGCCTGACTTCAACATGTCAACTACAGGCGCCATCCCCGACCCCAACCTCATGTTGGAACTCGGACAGTGGGTCATCGCAGCGCCGGCTTTGCCCATCCGCCGCACCTCATCTTCATTAAGATGAATAGAGTGCACATGAATTGTCTTCTCGTCCATCCAACCCAACGATTCAAGATAGTCGAAGGGCCGCATGCCCGTCTCTTCGATACAAAACTCCTCCTCGTCTACCGTTTCAGCGAGATGAGTATGAAAATAAACCTTTTCAAACTGCTCGCCCAGCTCTTTGCTTCTTTTCATTATGCTGTCGGTAACAGAAAAAGGCGAGCAGGGAGCAACAATAATCCTGGTCATTCCAAATTGTTCCGGTTCATGATACTGATGAATTACATCCTCTGTATGCTTTAGGATAGTCTCCTCGTCTTGAACTACGCTGTCGGGAGGCAGGCCGCCGTCTTCCTTGGAAAGAGACATGCTCCCCCGCGTCGGGTGAAAGCGCAGACCGATGTCCTGCACGGCCTCTACCTCGGCCTCAAAGACTCCCTCTGGGTGAGACTCAGGGAAAACGTAGAAATGATCAACAGCCGTTGTACAACCCGACATTATAAGCTCCGCAGCCGCTACCTGGGCGCTTACTCGCGCCATCTCCGGCGTCAGATACTTCCAGATCTCATAAAGATAGGTGAGCCAGTCGAATAGCTTAGCATCCTGAACTGCCGGGATATTTCGGTTTAAAGTCTGGTAAAAATGGTGATGAGTATTAACCAGTCCGGGCATAAAAAGGTGATTACTGCCGTCAACTGTTTCATCCGGTTCCCAGTCTTCTCCCGGTTCTTCTGCTATCTCTTCAATTTGATTGTCGACAATTCTCACATTGACGTCTTCCTGTAAGTCATCTCCCACTTCAGTAACCAACGTATCAATGTTTTCTATTACTATTTCTGACAATTTTCTCACTCCCCTTATAATTTTAAAATTTTTGTCTTCTGGCACTCATACTACTCAAAGTTGAGTTCATATCATATCTATTATTCCTTAAAATTGCCACACCTTTCCGCCAATTTACAAAACCTACCGGAGCGTTCCAAAATCCCCCCCGGAGGGGGAAGGTTAGGATGGGCGGGGAGATGCTTCGGTAAATTCTGGCAAATTTTATAACCTTCTAAGAACCGTATGATCCCCCGAAGATGGGAAGAAGCTGTTCAACCTGTTTTGACGCGGCTTACGAGACGGCCGTCGTCGAGTCGTACACTTTTTGTGCCGGGATCAGCGACCAGCTCCTCGCCCTCAATTAAAAAGCCATAAAACAGCTCGCCCCGGGGGACGGGGACTTCTACCTCCCAAATCTCGGAATTACTTAATTCCAACGACGTTAACGGCTCCCAATTTACAAACTTTCCAGTCAATTCCACAGTGTTGACGCCGGAAAATTTCTCACCGTCCAGCGTAAACCTGTGGGTAACGGTTTCAGTGAACCGATTTCGTCCTTTCTGTTTCGAATAATACATTGCCCGATCGGCACACTCAAACAATTCTGAAACATCCTCGCCGTGTTCAGGGAAAGTTGCGCTTCCCACACTTACCGTTATTTTCCCAGAAGGCTGCCTTTCTTCCCCTTCAAAACGTTGTTTTTCCACCTGTTTCCGCAAGCGCTCACCTGCTTTACGAGCAATCAGACTGTCAGAACGAGTCAGCGCCACTGCAAACTCTTCTCCTCCCACTCGAGCAGCAAGGTCACCCTCACGAAAGACGTTGTCAATTGTCTCACCCAACTCAGCAAGTAACCTGTCTCCGGCGGCGTGACCATGAGTATCATTAAACACTTTGAAATTATCAATGTCAAAAACCAGCATTGAAAGAGGCAGGTTGCGGGATCGATGAGCCTTTAACAACCTGTCAACTTCATTAAAAAAGTATTTTTTGGCCGCCAGTCCAGTCAAATCATCTTTTTCTGTCTCTGCTGTAACCTCCTCTGTCCGCTGGCGTAATTTTCGAGTAAGAGAACGATGAGTCTCCAATAAGAAATTCTGATTCTGAAAGTATTGACCCAGTCCGTGTATTTTTGCTTCCAACAGCCTGTAGTTTGGTGAAGGGCTGAAATAACCAAAACCGCCACCATTTACCCACTGCAGCGCTTCCGGGGGAGAAAGCTTGTTCCCAAACAAAATTACCTGGCTTAAAACGCTCGAGTTCCGAACCTGACCAAGAAATTGCCGAGGGCTTTCAACAAGAGAGTCTTCAACCAACAGCAGGTGAATATCCATCTGTTCCAGTTTCTCCCAGAGATCACTAAGTTCGCTCACCTCCACCATCTGGAAGGTATGTTTGTCCAGGATATCCCGGACTTGCTTTTTCAGCGCCGGATCGCGAAGATAAAGACAACTTCTTAACTGTGTGGAGTCTCCCACCGTATTTTTCCTTTCCCAGAAAAAGGTAATTATTTAGCGCCTTCACTGTCATTCTCGGAACGAATGATGTCCCGGTAACGGCGACCGTGAGGTCTTGACCGTCATTCCCGTGAAAACGGGAACCCAGCGGCTCTGAATTTACGATGATCTAAAATCAAGACCAACGTCAAAGTCCCTGGATTGTCCGGTCAAGCCCTGGGACGTTATTCGTTCCTTGGGACGTTATTCGTTCCGGACAATGACGACCGGAATCCATCTTGAACTTCAAACGGTTATCGTTCAAAACCATCCCCCCTTTCCTTTTCTCCCCTTGAAGGGGGGAAAGACAAAGGGGGGTGAAAAATTGGATTGCGGATCAGGGTCCGCAATGACGAACTTTGGCTCAAGACATCAATGACGCTGGGACGCTAACCCGGTCTATGCATGAACCCCCTATGCATAGGCCGCCCGAAGGGCCGCCCATTCGTCAAATGGGCGGGGTTAAC
>CAZMIT010000004.1:0-42031 GCA_964566495.1 uncultured bacterium
CTGTGAACAGGCGAGCATACGAGCATGCAAACGGGCAGTAAACCGTTATCGGTGATCGGTAACGTCGGTAGAGCGTGGAAAGGAGATGAGGATATTAGGAGATGAGGATATTAGGAGATGAGGAGATTAGGCGAGGTCAAGTGCGGGAAACCATTAGAGTGCGTGATGAGGATATTAGGAGATGAGGAGATTAAGATATTAGGAGAAGTCAAGCGCAGGAAATTGTAGGTCAGTGGAGATGAGTTGGGAGGAGTGAATTGTTGTTGGTATCTGGTCGGGGAGCATTGTTGTTGTCTAAACCAAGGAAAAGGGGTAAAATAAGTAACAAATCTGTATCTGTTGGCGAATAGTTTACCTTCTTGAGTAGAGGTGGCTCTGATGAGTATACCGAACACAGTAGTAAAATACGTTAATAAAGAGGGAAAAATTGAAGATTTTCAGGTCTCAAGAATTGCCGACTCAATCTGTAAGGCAATCGAAGACGTCGAGGGGGAGCAGCTATCTCTGGCAGATCGGCGCGCCCAAATATACGCGCAGAGCGTAACCGACCGAGTCTATCGCGAGTATTATGACATAGACTGGTTAACGGAAGAGTTTATAACCCAGTATCTAAGCTACGACGAGGAAGAACGTCACCACCGGATGAAGGATGCCTTCGTAACCGAGCGCATTACTTTTGTGCTAATGGAGACCTTTAAAGACAGGTTGAGCAGTCGCAACCCGGCCGAGGAGCCGGAACGCCTCCAGGATTACATCGGGGAGCAGATGGAGTCAGCGGATGTTGATCCCCGCTTTACGCACAGTCTTTTTCCCGAGTTGACGGAAGAAGAACTGGACAAGATCGTCAAGTTTCTACAGAAAGAAGTTCTTGAGATGAGCGAGCAGGAACTATCGCCGGAGATCCTCTGTCCGCCGCGCGAATACATCCAGGACACGGTGGAAAAGGAACTGAAACGGCTTGGTGAAATTCAGGTTGCCGAGGGCTACATGATATACCGTGAGGGGCGCAAAAAGGTAAACGAGGGTGATATATCGGAGCTTCAGTTTACAAATAACGGTATACACCAGGATTTAGTGCGGCGCACCCTGGAATGGAATGTCGACCACCAATGTGACAGTGTCTTTGAAATAAATCGTTGGATGACAGGCGAGGACGGACGCGACCTCGCCGAGCTAATCGATGCCGCTGAAAAGCGATTCAAGTCCGATATTGAGGAGACTGCCGAGCAGATACTGGGTCGACGAGAGGAGATTGACGTAGTTGTAATTGCCGGTCCCTCCTGTTCAAACAAGACCACAACGACAGTTATAATCGGCGACCAGCTTCAAAAAGAGGGAATGAAATTCAAACAACTCAATGTTGATGATTATTTTTATGACCTGAAGGATCAACCCAAGGATCGTTTTGGCGACTATGATTTTGAGATGCCCGGTGCCATTGACATGCCGCTGCTCAATGAACACCTATCGGAACTGGTCCAGGGGGCGACGATTGACAAGCCAATTTATAATTTTGAAGCAGGTTGTCGCGACGGCACCGAACCTTTCACCCGCGACCCCGATGAAATCATACTTATTGACTGTCTGCACGGTCTTTACCGGGATTTGACAAGTTCGGTGCCCCAAAGTAGCAAGTTCAAAATATACATAGAGTCAATGAATGTTCTGCGCGGCGTGAACGGCCGTTACACTCGCTGGGCCGACGTACGAATGCTAAAACGCATGATACGTGACTCGCGTCATCGCGGTTACAGCATGGAAAATACGCTCTCACACTGGCCTTACGTGAGGAAGGGAGAGTTAAAACATATCATTCCTTATATTTTCTCCACCGACGTAGTTTTGAACTCCGGTTTACCGTATGAACTCCCGATCTTGAAAAAAGTGATCGGCGACGATTATCCGGATCACGATTACATCAATCAACTGAAGGAAGACAACCGGTTGGCCGCTTACGTACGTGGGAAGAGAACAGCAGCATTGCTCGATACCATTGAGCCCTTTCCCGACCTGGACTTGATCCCGGGCACATCTCCGGTTAGAGAATTTATCGGCGGCTCCGACTACGTGATTCCCCACAACGACTAAAATTGTGAGTTCTTGAGAAAAAGTTAAGCCAAAATCTACATAAGACGCTCAAGGTAGAATTGTTGCGGTTTTCTATAAAGCCAAAAGCGAGACATTACTGATTTCTAACCTCGAGGCGTAGCCATGGAAACAGACAGGTGGTTAAGCGGCGCGACCGTATGCTGGACCAGCGGCATGTTTTACTTCCTTGTGGGTATCCTGTGGGTAATAACCGCTGAAGGTATATTTTCTCCTCCTCTGCCTGAAATAACAGACAACGTCCTGCGGATTGGGGGCTATTTTTTTCTTCTGTTGCTTGGGGCGCTGCTTCCTGACCTATTCTCCCGGCTGACCAGCTCCGGATATGTCAAACAATTCCCCGCCGATGAAACTATAGAGCCGAGGGAAACTTTCGCCTATCAATATAGAGTTGATCCTTCGCTGTCGGAGTGGCAGCTTGAAGAATACTCTGGTCGAATTGAAAATTTAATAGAGATAGATAAGGCTGAAAAAAGCGAAAACCAGGGAGAAGATTTTGTCCATTTTATGAATATTATGGAGAACGATCGCAGCGAGGTGATGGAAAAGATAAAGGAGGCGCTTGATACCGGGGAAAGCTATGAGCTGGAATATCGAATTACCGGCGCGGAAGGTGAGATTGAGTGGGTGCGTGACAATGGTCGAGGAAGATATAACGAGGCGGAGGAACTAATTGCAATAGCAGGGGACGTGAAGAAAATCACCGAAATAAAATCAGCCCAGCAGGACGCTGAACTGGCCAAGGCCGAAGCCGAATACCTGGCCCGTCACGACACGCTTACGGGTCTACCCAACCGGGGTGTTTTTCTGGAAAAAGTTACGCAGATATTTTCCGAAAGCACTGCTAACCAGTCAGAGGGTTATCTCTTCTGCGCCGTCGATATTTTAGATTTCCAAAAATACAATAACTTCTATGGCTACTGGTTGGGAAATAGAATACTTGAGCGCACTACGGCATTTTTAAGGGAAAGAGTGCCCGAGGATGCTTTGCTGGGTCGACTGGGAAACGACGAATTCGGGATTCTTCTGCCCGTTGGCAGAGAAAGTGACGTGCAGCAAATAATCAAAGATCACCTGGCGCCGCTAAAAAACTCTTTTGAAGCTGATGGTAATACAATCGAATACCACATGCGAGTAGGTGCAGCCCGCTACCCGGAAGACGGCACGTCGCTTGAGGAACTACTGGGAGCAAGCTACCGGGCCCTGGACCGGGAGAAGAGGGGTCGGGGTATGCAGCGCAATAAAATTCTTGTTCACCAGGAATCGGACCTGGAACAGCTGGAGTTACAGATAAAATCATCAGAAAAGTTGATCGAGGCGTTAGAAGCTAACCGGTTGGAAGTTCATTATCAGCCCGTATACGACAGTCGCAACGGTTCAATTTATATGTTTGAAGCTTTAATGCGAATTTTTACAAAAAGTGGTGAGGTGCGGACCCTGCAAAATTACTCAGAGATCGTGAATAACCCTCAGCTCTCCTCCCGCCTTGACCGCTGGGTAGTTAACAAAGTGGTTGAGCAGATCAGCCAGTTGCCCGAGCAAAAGACGCCGGAATATATATCAATAAATCTTTTTCCGGCTTCAATTTTAAGACGCGATGTTTTTGCAGCTCTGAACGAGCGCCTGGAGAAATCCGGTGTTCCGAAGGACAGGATAATTATTGAAATTACAGAAAAGTTGCTGGGGGGCTGTAGCGCCCGGGCCTTTCAGAACCTGATGAAAGTGGTTGAAGAGTATGGGTTTAACATTGCTCTTGATGATTTTGGAGTTGGACACGGTTCATTTCAAACGCTGAAAGAACTCCCCCTGGACATGATTAAAATTGATGGGACCTTTATCGTTAATCTCGAGGATAGTGATATGAATTTAAAATTTGTAAGATCACTTGCTAACCTGAGTCGTGATATTGATATACCGGTAGTTGGTGAATGGATAGAAACCAAAAAAACGGCCGAAATATTACAGGATCTTGGGGTCTATTATCACCAGGGGTATTACTACGAAAAACCCTGTCGACTGGACAAAGCGGTAGCTACCTGTTAAGTTATAGCGGACAGGTGGAGCGCTATCCCGGCTCTTGAGCGGACAGACTTTCAGATAAGCAAGTCATAACCGTGCCAAATCATATTTTTTGGGGAAAAAGTTGGAATTTTTCCTCATAATGCGTTATTATCTTGCAAGAGAGAGATAAATAGTCAAGCTGCGAACACGATAGACATTTTATCGTAGATTATACTGGCTATAGCCGGAAGTTTCAGCTACAAGCAGATGTTAAGAGACCAGGCTTGTTGAAACAAGACTGGAGACGAGGATAATGATTTCGGATAGGCTTTAAATATGGAGGATTATTAGATGGATAAAAATGAGTTTTTACAGCAAGCAAACGCACCACAACCTCTGGCAGAGAGGGCCTGGGAACTTGCTAATGAGGACCCTCAGCAAGCACAAGCCTACCTTGAACCATCAAAATTAAAGGTAAACGCTAAGTTTCGTGATAGCGGCGGTCGCTTCGGGGGATTAATATACATAAGCTGGAATTACGCTGAAAACACCATTGATGCCGGTGAAGCTGTGGTGAGCAGTAGCGACAAAATTCTTGACATCCCGATTGACCTGCCCCCGAACAACTTTCATCAGCGTATTACACGGGGGAAGAAAACCGGCGAGCAGATGGGAGGTAACACGGAAACCCTTCAGACCGCTCTCGCGGATGTGCTTCAGGACCCCGGATCCGAGCTTAGAAGTGGACTGGTTGGCCAGGATTTAGCAAAAATTGACGTTGAGCTACAAAATCTACTGACCAGCAACCTGGATATCAACAACCCACAGTTCACCTCCGAAGTTGTTCTATCCCGTAAAATAGATGAAATAGATGGAACTGAAGAGACAGCAGAAGCGGAAGAAGAGAGTGAAGAATACGAATTTCCCGCCGAAGTGGAGATCAATCCAATCAAGGGTGTTCCAGTGAACCAGATTTCAATTGGGGATTTAATCTATGTCGATCTTGGAAACTATTCCAGCGAATTACAACGCATTGCCCAGGTATTGGACCAGAGACGTGATGAATCGGGTATGATCCCGGCGCAACTGGTATCACGTGAAGTTTCCGAAGCTGGGACACTAAGTCTACGAGTTCAATTTGGACGCGATGTCTACGGCAAAGTGCGCTGTGGCAAGGACGTAAATATACTGGTCCCCGAGTCTACAGCTTCCGATAAATCCCAGGGGATGCAGAAAAAATCCCTGGATCCACTTGAGGTCTTAGAAGAGAACTGGGTATTAATTCTGCCGTTCATAATCGCTCTGATTATAATTTTAGTTGTCTTTTTAGTGTTAACTCCGTAACCCTTCCTGTTGATAAACATCCACTATTCTGCCATTTGAAAATTTATCCCAGAGCTCTCCCATTTCTACCCGCTGGGCTGGGGCGAAATGGCGTGGAAAAGTTCTGGTCTTCCCCCCTCGTGCCCAACAATTGCTGTTAACAGAGCCAAATTATTTGTAATTACCGCTTATAGGCCCCAAAAGGGGTGTTTTCACATTATTCGCCCGAGCACTCAATAGCCCGGACACTTCACGACAGCATAACTGTCGTGAATTATCCGTGCTAAGGGAGCGGAACCTGAGTAAAAAGCTTAAGATCGGTGCTAAAGTTTTTCTGCAATTTAGCCGATGATATTACTGGTTTAGTCTATTTGTAGACATTTTGTTGTTGACGGCAAAGCAGGTGGTGGATATGAGTGTTACGCCGATGGACTTACAGGTTTTATTTATGCAGGAGGGGCGAGCGGCCAAGGAGGCCGACAAGGCGAAAAACTTTGCAGAAACGATGCGCTCTTTTCGGTCCTACAGGCAGAAATATGCCCGGGGCCGAGAAAACGTCAAGGAGATAGATGACGCTCGCTCTAAAAACGTTGACGAAGAGGGAGGGCAGGGGGGAGCTCCGGGCTATTTTGCACACCGCCGTCAGCAGGAGCCTGAACTACAGGAAGAAGAGGAAGAGCGGAAGGATCTTGAACCCGAGCTGGGTAAAATGATGGACATGAAGATATAAACCCCTCGTTAGCAGGAGTTAAGCGTATTTCCTAGGGAGTCACTAATCCGAATAATCAGGCCGAAAAAAACGTTGGTCAAACTTTCGCCACAACTGCTCCCATTTATTCACCGGCAGATCGTCTTCTGGCAGGACGACAGATAAATTTGTTTGTCGCCAGGGGTCTCTTTGCAGATACTTGTGTTGCCAGTGGGAGTGGATAACCGCACCGCGTGCCGCGGGAAGAGGGAGCAAATTTACGGCCAGTGAATTATTCAACACGGAGGCAGCCAGGGAGGGGTACCTGGGAAGCCGGGCCAGGCCACCGCCAAAAGTGAGGGGGACCTCGCCGGAGTGTTTGCCCAGCATATCACCGAGCATCTGTTTTAGCTGCAGTAACAGACTGAGTAGCAGGCCCTGGGCCAGTTCGCGGGTTGAGCTTGTCTCCTGAAAATTTGTCAGGACCGCCGGAGCAGCACTATTGTGCGGAGCTCCAGTGCCATAGAAGGAGAGCGACCAGAGTGGTGGCGATTGTGGCCAGGGGGGCTTAATCCACTGGCCAAGCACCTGTCTGTCAAGCGAAAAAATCTTGGAGAACCAGTTAACTGCGCTGCCGGCCGCAGGGATCCGTCCGCTGATATAGTCTCTTGCCCCTGAGGCAGCGGGTAGAGAAATATTATCGCCGGATTCACTATCAGCGTTATCAGACCAGGACTCCGGCAGGCTCACCTCGGCATCAGTAGCGAGGCGCATCACTCCCCGTCTGCTCTCGGGGGGTTGATTGCCGATTACGTATGACTGACGGTTAGAAACAATGCCAACGAGATTACATTTTTTCCATAACTTTCGCACTGAAACCCTCGTTTTGAGGGTCTTGCCAACCTCAGGTAAAATTTCCGGGGGCACATTAAATCGCTCTAGCAGTTGTGAAGACCAGTTGTTTTCAACGGGAGAATAAAGTCCGCTATATTGGGCCTGGCTGTGGTCCATCCAGTGTAGCTCGCCGCCCGTCGCTCGCCAGAGTATCCAGGTGCCTATATTGCCCCAGCACAGCTGTCCGGCTTCCAGGGCTTTCTGACAGCTATCCAGCGATAAAAAATTGTTAAACCGGGCCAGGGGCTGTCCCGGCGAGATATTAATGCCGGCCATTTCTTTAATAAGATGTTTATCCTCGTTAGTAAGCTGTTCAAACCACTTTTGTCCGTGGTTGTCACGCCAGCTGAGAAGTGGGGTTAATACCTCGCCCGTGCGGCCGTCCCAGAGTAAAAAACTAAGAGGTTCAGCAGCCAGGGCGGCCTCCCAGGCGCCCCGGAAGGAAAAACGGTCGGGAATGGATTGTAAGCGCTCCCAGGTCAGGGAAGGGACAAGAGTCGTTCCCGAATCTTTCCGCTCAACAGGTAGCGGAATTGTTTCAATAGATTTTTGTTCACACTGGGGCGTCAACCATATCGCTTTGATGGTAGTCGCGTCAATCTCTATTCCAACTCGTGGTATAGTCATTTAGAAAACTCCTGTCACTAATTTATTATTGGACCAAATATATCAGGTGAACAAAATTACTAACCCGATTATTCAAGAATCGTAATTATTTAGCGCCTTCACTGTGGTTCTCAGAACAAATGGTGTCCCGGTAACAACGTCCGTGAGGTCTTGACCGTCATTCCCGTGGAAACGGGAATCCAGCGGCTTTGAATTTAATAGGTCTAAAGTCAACGTCAAAGCCACTGGATTGTCCGGTCAAGCCGGACAATGACGTTCAATCCCACAACACCCCGGGGGCGCTAAACGGTTACCAAGAATCTTAAGAATTAACCGGGCCAGCAATGTCAGCTATGTTAATCCGGTCGGGATTTTCCCACTCACACCATACAATTATACTCAAGATTGACAGCCAAAACAACTCGACAAATCCGAAGTTCTAAGCTATCATAACGGAGAGTTTTTTAACAGCAGCATAGACTATCAAAATTTAATTTCAGATTATGGAGGGGTGGCCGAGTCCGGTTGAAGGCACTCCCCTGCTAAGGGAGCATACCCTTAACAGGGTATCGTGGGTTCGAATCCCACCCCCTCCGTTTAGTTCAGCCAAAAGCTGAAAGCTTAAAGCTGAAAGCTAAAACCGAAAGATCAAAACCGGAAGTTCAGCCAAAAGCTGAAAGCTTAAAGCTGAAAGCTAAAACCGAAAGATCAAAACCGGAAGTTCAGCCAAAAGCTGAAAGCTTAAAGCTAAAAGCTAAAAGCTAAGACCGTATGATCAAAATCATAAGTGCGGTTGAAAGATAAAACTCAGGGCCGGAGAAAATATATGGTTTGATTGTAAACTAAATATGAACAATTGATTAGTTGTTTGAGTTTGAAGCTGGCAAATCTGGAGAGGTGTCCGAGTCCGGTCGAAGGAGCGCGGTTGGAAACCGTGTGTACCCTTTTTAGGGTACCGAGGGTTCGAATCCCTCCCTCTCCGTCTTTTCCTCCCTTATCAAATCAGACTGAAAGATGGAATTAACATGAGCAAACAGCAAGAATGGGCTACTGAATCAGAATCTGAAACCCGTGAGTTGGCCGCAAGAAAAGTAGATTACTGGAACAGGTTTGAGGCAATAGCTCTCATCGGTCCGCTGGGGGCGGGAAAAACAACGTTTGTGAAGGGACTTGTCGAGGGGCTGGGCGGCCGGCCCGAAGAAGTACGAAGTCCTACGTTTACGCTTGTTAATCAGTATAGCTGTCCGGAAATCGAAGTGGCCCATGCCGACCTGTACCGCCTGGACTCCTACGAGGCACAGTTGACGGTCGGATTAGAAGATTACTTTGATGACAGCCTGGTGGTCGTCGAGTGGGCAGACCGTTGGGAGCTGGGTTGGCCGGAAAAAACTCTCAGCCTTTATTTTGAACACTGCAGTCGGAACAAACGTTCGCTTTCAGCGGAGGAGAATCAACCAGATGCTATTAACAATTGAGACGCTTGACCGGGGCGGTTCCCTGGCCCTTGCTCGCAACGGTCAATTAATTGAATTGAATTATTTGTACTCTTCTCAGCCCCACTCCTGCCGCTTGTTTCCATCAATTAAGAAGTTACTTAAAAAACACGAGTTAGAGCCGGCAGAGCTTGAGGCAATTGGTGTATGCCGGGGTCCGGGAGCTTTTACGGCAATCAGGCTTGGAGTGACGGCTGCCAAAGTGCTGGCTGAAACTGGTAAAGTGCAGCTGGTTAGTGCTACCTCATTGCGACTTCTGGCTCGGTTTGGCGCCGGATACCAGGGGCAGATTGTTGCGGTTGTTGGTGCCCGCCGGGGGGAACTTTACAGGCAGAGCTTTAGCTGGAACTTAGAGGAGGAAGCACTTGAAGAACTAAACCAACCTGCCGCTGTTTCACCGGAGAAGTTAAAAGCTGAACTTACTGAGAGCGGTGGTTTGATTATCAGTCGTGGACGGCAGTGGAAGCCGTCGCCGCATAAATGGCCGGAGAACGTTACTTTTTATCCAGAAGAGCAGACCCGTGGGTTGGCGGGGGCCCTGGTTGATCTGACCAGGCAGAAGTTAAGCCGTGGCGCCGATGAGAAAGCAGATCTTTTGAGTCCCTGCTATATTCGTCGCACTGACGCTGAAAAACAGAAGGAGGCAGAGAGGTGAAAGTTCGTGCCATGGAATTTGGAGACATGGATGCAGCGGCCGAAATTGAAGCGGTCACCTTCCGAGAACCGTGGGGTAAAGATGTTTTCTACCGTCAGCTCCTCAACCCCGGCCGCCGGCGGCTTTTGGTGGCAGAAAAAGGGGGGATCGTTATTGGTCATTTGGCCGCCTGGCTCAGGGCGAGAACAGTAAATATAACAACTCTGGCGGTTAAACCCGAGGCGCGTCGACAGGGGGTGGCCACCGCCCTGGTGAAGAAGTTGATCGTCGAGCAGTCAGGTTTGCGGGAAAAGATTAAGCTGGAGGTCCGAATTTCAAACAAGCCGGCTCGTACCCTTTACCGAAAATTAGGTTTTGAGGAGCAGCGTAAGAAGAAAAATTATTACGTTGACAACGGCGAGACGGCCCTGGTTATGTCTTGTCCTATACCCCGGCAGGAGGTGGCTGCAGCTGCAGATCCCGGACGAACTCCAGAAGCAGTTAAATAACCTTCCTCATTCTCCCGGTGTCTATCTTTTCAAGAGTAAACGTGGCGAGGTCCTCTATGTGGGAAAGTCCACCGACCTGGCCGCCCGGGTTCCGCAGCACTTTCGAGACGCAAAGAACGACGTTCGCAAGCGGGCCATGATTTCCGCCACCGGCGGAATTCAGACTATTGTGTTGACCAGTGACCGGGAAGCTCTGAGTGTAGAATACGATTTAATTAAAGAACACCGTCCCCGATATAACGTCGTTTACAGGGACGATAAATCTTACCCTTACATCAAGGTAACCACAAACCAGCCCTATCCGCGCGTGGAAGTCACCCGTGAACATCGTGTGGAGGAGGCTGCTTATTTCGGGCCCTATACTGACGTGAGCAGTATGCGTCAGACTCTTGAAGCGTTGCGGGATATCTTCCCCTATCGTTCCTGCAACCACGATCTGCCGCCGGGCGGCAACTCTAATAAATACAGCACCTGTCTCGATTACGATATAAAACAGTGCGAGGGCCCCTGTGTAGGCCTGCAGAGTTGCGAAGAGTATAATCAGATGATTGAAAATTTGTGTCGATTTTTACGCGGTAAATACGCTCCCGTGCGCAACTATTTGAACGAAGAGATGGAGCGTCATGCTGAAAATAAAAATTTTGAAGCAGCTGCCGTCTACCGGGATCGCCTGGAGGCGTTGGACAAAATGACCCGGCGCTCCTCGTTTCTTAACTCAACCAGTAACGCCGACGTGCTGGGTCTGGGGACAAAGGATGAAGTGAGCGCCGTCGTCCTATTTCAGGTGCGTGAAAACCGGATTATCAATCGGCTTGAATTTCCGGGACAGTCGGTTGACATAGAGAACAGCCAGACCCTGCAGGATTTTGTCCTCACCTACTATCCCGCCGCGACGAGTATCCCTCGACTTATACTGGTTCCCGAAGTTCTTCCGGATTTTGAACTGATTGAAGAAAAACTATCCAGCTCGGCCGGCCGGCAGATTAAACTCAAGGTTCCCGACCGGGGAGAAAAACGAAAACTTATCAAATCAGCCAGGCGAACCGCTCGACTGGCTGCGGAAAACGAAGCCCTGGCCCGAAAAAGGCGGGAGGGGGATGTTCTTTTA
Source organism: uncultured bacterium (assembly GCA_964566495.1). Lineage (GTDB taxonomy): Bacteria > T1Sed10-126 > T1Sed10-126 > T1Sed10-126 > T1Sed10-126 > T1Sed10-126. Next base: position 11,363 of record CAZMIT010000004.1, read on the forward strand.
GCGGTGCAGGAAATGCTTGACCTTCCGGAGCTCCCCGAAGTGGTCGAAGGTTTCGACGTCAGTACTCACCAGGGGAAACAGACCGTTGCAGGAATGGTAAGGTTTATAAACGGTGAACCGGATAAAGCCGGTTATCGCCGTTTTAAAATTTCCGAAGATAACAGTGGCGATGACTATAAGGCGCTGTGCGAGGCCCTAAGCCGACGCTACCGGAGGCTGACCGAGGACCAACAGCAGTTCCCCCACCTGGTGTTTGTTGACGGTGGACCGGGGCAGCTCGGTGTTGGCCGTGAAGTGATGGATAATTTCGCGCCCCAGTTACCGGTTGTATCACTGGCCAAGCGGGAGGAAATCATATACGTTAATAAACCGGAGAATGTTCACAATCTCCCCGAGGACTCGCGGGCTCTACAATTTTTTCAGCGTCTGCGCGATGAAGCCCACAGGTTTGCCGTCAGCTATCATCGTGATCGTCGGCAGATGGGAATTTCTTCGGGACTCAGGGAAATAAAGGGGATCGGCGAAAAGCGGTTGAAGCAACTATTGGAAACTTTTGGCAGTCCGTCCCGAGTTCGCCAGGCGAGCCTGGAAGAATTAACGACAGTAAACGGAATAACCCGGCAGATAGCCCGGCGGATAAAAAGGCAGGACTAACTTGGCTTTTAACTCGTGACGTTGTCTCCGCTCTGTATTATAGGTGGATTGTGAGGGCTGAACAGTTCTATGCCCCAGGCCCCCACAGGTGCGGGGAATGAATACTACCGGGGGACTGGAAAAACGACGCGGTTACAGGGAGGAAATATAACTTGTTTGTAAATCACGGCGCCGACGGGAGAAAAAAGAAATTTTTCAAGAACCTTTTTTTTCCACTGCTTGTTTTAACGGTGGCTCAGGTGGCGGCAAGCCTCAATTTGGTTGATGTGGCCTCATTTCGCCATTCAACGATTATTTTTTTGGTAGGACTACTGGTAATAATATGTGCCCTGCTCCTCAACCTCTATTTTAATTCTCTGCGTCTCTTCCTGGTAAGTTGGCTGGTGCTGCTGATCACAATAACTGCTGCTTTCCAACAGTTTCAGCGATTATTCTCTTTCCCCGCTATGTTCGTTGAACTAACAGCAACACTGCTATCTACCCTGCCCCTCTTAGTACCTCTACTTGTCCTTTTCATCCACGTCACCAGGGAGAGGGATGTTTTTACCGGTCTGACTCCCGTCTACCTTTTTGCTCTTACAATTTTTTTTACATTACTCTGGCCCGCCCTGGCTTTTGCTATTGAGTCCACATTGGAGATGTTTCTGACGAGCCATTTGAGCTTGTCTTTGCCGTTCACAGATTTAAGCCTTGACCTACCCGTTCTTCCCGCCGGGCTTCTCTTTTTTCTGGCCTTTGCTCTCCTGCTCAAGGTGGAGCGATCCTTTTACGTGCACAACCAATTTTATCTATTCTGGGTCGCCTTTGGCTCATCCCTGCCTTTTTTAAACGTTAGTGCATCAAAGCAGCCGTCACCGATCAGCCTGCCACTGCTGGCCACCGCCTGGTTGTTTACTCTTGTTACAGGGGTTGCATACGCCTGGAACAAGGCTTATTTAGACCCCCTGACCCAAATCCGGGGGCGAATGGCTCTGAACGAAAAACTCAGCCGTCTGAAGGGGATTTATTCAATAGCAATGATTGATATCGATCATTTCAAGAAATTTAACGATGAATACGGACACGACGCCGGCGACCGGGTTCTACAACAGGTGGCGGAACTGTTGGAAAAACGCTCCGGCGGCACTGCCTATAGGTTTGGCGGCGAGGAATTTACGTTAATTTATCCCAGTTTGACGGCCGGGGAGGTAGAAGCCGAGCTGGAAGAAATAAGAGCGGCGGTCGAAGAGAACAAGGTAGGCGTTACAAGGAAAAGCAAACGAGCTAAAAAAGTGCTCTGGAAGCGAGTGACGGTGAGCATCGGTCTTTCAGATTCGACAGATAAATTTGAAAACGCTGAGGAAGTACTTAACGCGGCTGACAATGCCCTTTTTAAAGCTAAGAACGAGGGAAGAAATAGGTTGGTCGTTAAGAAGTAAGCTGGGCCGCCAGGATTCGAACCTGGAGTCACGGGACCAAAACCCGTTGCCTTACCCTTTGGCTACGGCCCAATCAATAACCATAATCTTACTATTTTCTTGGTAAAATGTCAAAAAGGAAAGCCGGTAATCCTACATTCGGATCTCTTCAATATCTTCCCAGCGCGGCAGGAGAATAAATTCAACGCGTCGGTTGAGACGGCGGTTTTCCGGCGTATCGTTGGGGGCGACGGGATGGTGTTCGCCAAACCCGGCGGCAATCAGGCGGGAGACGTCAAGCTCGGGTAAATGGCGTATATACTTGACTACATTTACGGCGCGCTGTGCCGACAGATCCCAGTTAGAGGGAAAACGTTCGGTCATTACCGGCTGGGTGTCGGCGTGGCCGGCGACAATCACCATGCGCTCCGGATAATCAAGTAATAACTTGGCCACCTCGTCAAGCACCGGATAAGCGCTCTCCTTCACTTCAGCACTCAAGGTCGAAAAAAGTACGTGGGCCCCGACTGTGAGAATTACGTTGTCACCCACGATTTTAGCCTCAACGTCGTCGATTGTCTGGGCCTCACTTCGAAGGGCTTCTTCTTCCTGGGCCGGGACCGTCTCATCACGTTCATTAAGATAAGTTATAGTAGGAGTCAATTCTGGTTCCGTTAATTCCGGCCGTTCCACAGGTCTATAGCGAGCACAACCTGTTATGACTAATACCGTTAATAAAAGCGCTGTTATTTTCACGACGATCATTTCCTTAAAAGAACTTGAAGTTAAAACCTTGCCACGCGGTGCGTGTGGCGGGCTGAAACCGCAAACCAACAAAGATGAGTTGCGGGTCGGGGCGGAAGCTCTCTCCAGTTTCCTCTTCGCTTTCCAATCTTCCGGTCTTGCAACCTTCAATTTTCAACCCACTAAACTATATCCCTATTTGCGCATAATTCAAAGTAAAATCATTGAGTACCGTCGATTGGTCAACCATTCATTGCTTTATCGGTAATCGAACTAAACTTCAACTCGCAAACAGCCGATTAATTAAGGGAGGAACAAAAATTAATTACATTTCAACGGAGTGATTGTAATGGGAATTGAGTCAGTATCAAACAACGCCGGGCAACTTCCTCAGCCGCCGAACAGCACGGACGCAGCAGAGGGTCAGGAAAGCGGCGAGGGCAATGAAGCCATCACAGGTGATCTGCAGGAAAAACTTTTCGAGCAAAATACGCAACAGAGTATACAAATTGCTGATGATAGCGAGGGGGGCGGCGGTAGTGCCGTTCAATTAGATCTTTCGCAAAATGTCAGTATGGGTGTAAATGATAACACTGCCCGGATGATTATTGAGACGGAAGTAAGAACTTCTTTAACCGCTCAACTTGGTGACAGCGACGACGGTGCCTCGCCGGTAATGAATTCATTTCAACCCGGTACTGGAGACATGTCACCGGAAAGTACGGCAGAAAGATTATTTAATCAAGCCCAGCAATTTCTTGGTGGCGAAGAGGCTGAGGCAAGCGATGACAGCGAAACGGGGCTGGAAGAAATTTTAAGCGCCGCCGAGGATGGTTTTGAAAACGCTGAAGAAATCCTGAACGAGAGTATGACCAGTGATTTCTCTGAGTTAGTAAATGAAATACAAACGTTGTTTACAGGGATGCTCGAAAGCCTGGCCGAGGGCGAAGAAGTTGAGGAGGCTCCCGAAGCTGAGGCAGGCGAGGAAAGGGCTGCCCAACAGGCTGCTGAAATAGCGGCTGAAAACCAGCGGGCGTTGCAAGAAACTGAAGGTCTTCCCCCGGCGTTTACTGGTGAACAAGAGTAAACCGCTTACTTTTTTAACTTAAAAGACGAAAGGCAGTTAGGGAGACCTGACTTCGGTCAATTTCGCAAGCAATTTTCCGACGGGCGCGGGAAAGCGCATTATCCACTGATTTTTCATCTTTTTCCAGTCGCTGGGCCATCTCACTGTAACTCTCACCAGCCAGATAGCCAGCTAATGCCTGTTGTTCAAGCTCCGTTAAAGCTTCCCGGGCAACCTCCTGCAAAAAATGCAGCGTCTCCATAGCCAGCAGCTGGCTCTCCGGGTCGGGGGTATTGGAGGGCGGGCGTACGTTAACCTGCTCGAGTGAGTTTGATTTGTTAAGGACCTCGTGTTTCTTACGTCTCTGTTTCTGCACGGAATCCTGCAGTTGACGTCGCACACAGAGAGCAGCGAACGCCGAGAAAGGCACGTTATACTCCGGATCATAGCGGTCGTAAGCTCTTTTTAGGGCTATTCGAGCCTCCTGCAGAAGATCTTCCCGGTTCCCCCCGGGCAAATAGTAATCAGAGGCGATTTCTACCAGTAAAGGCTCATAACGACGCAGAAGCTCCGTATAACTCTCTTCTGAAGTCGAATTAGTCTCTGCTTTGTCTATCATGGCAGGCTTGCTCCCCCATAAGTTAGTGGTGTGTCTTGTATGGTTGAAAACATCTACGGATACCGCCTTATTCCACTGTTATATTTACTGCTGCGCTTACCATTAGTTTATAAGACATTTCAGTCCTAAAATCAAGATTTTTTTATCTTTGAATACAATCTACCGAAGCCTTCATCTTTTCTCCCCCTTGAGGGAAAGAAAATACAAACGAGGGGGTGATTAAACGTCTTTCCCCCTCACCCTAACCCCGATAGAAATCGAGGCTAGATGAGAGATTCGTATCTTCTACTCTGGATCTTTCGATTTCTATCCGGGGCTAACCCTCGTCGGTAGGTTCTGATCTTTGGAAGTGACAGGACTTGCCACGAAACCGTGGTTATTGCTACCGGATTAACTCCGACATGATGCTGTTTGACCTTTCGGTTGTCATTACGCAGACTGCGTCCAGTCGGACATTCAGGTAAAAGTGGGGGCAGAAATTGATTAAGTGGTTAGTGAGGTCAGCGGCAAGGAAACTTCACTAATTTGTTCAGGAGCTTCAAAAGAAAAGTGAGGGATTAGTTCATGTAGAGATTCCTGGCTACCGGTGGCCCAAAAATCCCCGGGGCGTCTGTCTCCATTCCCCGAAAATCGTGGAGCCAGGTAGGCGGCCAGGACCTCGCCCGGGTCAATTATGGAGATAGAGTCTGGCAGTAATTTTTTTAGCGGCTTGAGCAGGAAAGGATAATGGGTGCAACCAAGAACAACGGCGCTGACGTTGGCCTCTAAGAGGGGAGCAAGTAGCGGGTCGAGTGTATTTTTTACGGCATGTCCTTCCAGCTCTCCGGCTTCAACAAGAGGGACCAGCGGGGAGCAAGCCTGTTGGATAACTTGCAGACCGAAGGCGCTTAATACTTCGGCGTAACGGTTGCTTTTAACGGTGCCGCTGGTTGCAAGCACGCCCACTTTATCGTTGGCGGCCTGTTGGTTAACAACGCTGCCCAAATTTTCATTTACCAGCCCGCTTACTGAAACGCCAGGGTGTCGTCGCCGCGCCTCCTCGAGAGCTATGCTGGAACTTATGTTACAGGCCATAACAACGGTTTGACAGCCTCTGGAAACTAAAAAATTAGTTGCTGCCAGAGCATACTCCTTAACTTCCTCCAGTGGCCGGTCGCCGTAGGGACAGTGAGCGGTATCAGCCAGGTAATGAAAAGAAAAACTACCTGCTTGTTCAAGGAAAGCGTTCAGGACGGTCAGCCCTCCCACCCCGGAATCAAAAAATCCAACCGTCTGTTTTTCATCAGAGGAGGACGTCATCTATATCCCCCTTTTTCCCCTCGCCATGGTGACCAGCTCTCGGCTTTTTAGTGTTTAACCCAGGAAGCAGCACTGTGCCCTTGGGCCGCTTAAATTTTTTCAGCAACGTTCGTCCTTTGAGTCTAACTTCTTCATAATTATCACGCAACTCAATTTCCTCCTCCGGGTCACCTAAAGCCCTCTGAATTTGCAGGCGAATAAAGCGGTGGTTAAAGAGCTGGGAGTTCGAGAGCAGTTTGACAAGCTCAAGAGCGTTGATAGTATCTTCGGGATAGACGTTCTTTCGGCCGTCTTTTTTTACCGGAAGCTCATACTTCTGACACCAGTATTTTACATTTCGCTTGGAAATTCCTGTCTCTTCAATGACGTCATCCAGGTAGATTTTGTTACTCATTTTAAGGCCTCCAGAAGAATATATTATTATCTCATTTCAGAGAGCTGTGTTGAAGTAAATTACTTTGATCCGCAAGCTATTTTAAAAAAAAGGACACTTACTTATATTTTTCGACACCTTTAAGGACAAGTGAAAGAAAAATCCCCCCGGCTGCTCTCTTTATTCGTAGTGATTAAGTCACTTTCAAAATTATCAGGGGCAGGAGCAGGCGTTTCAGTTGTTTTTGAGTTCAGACAACAACTGCTTCTGTGTCTTCCCAAAGACGGGATGTCGGAAGTTGGGAGCAATCTCGACCAGCGGTTTCAGGACAAAAAACCTTTGATGCAGGCGAGGGTGGGGAAGAATCGGGTTACTGCCGCTGATTTGGCGGCCGAAATAAAGCAAGTCCAGGTCGATTAGACGGTCAGGAGCGTTTTTTTCCCGATCGCGTCCAAGCTTTAACTCTAACTCCATCAACCTTTCCAGCGCTTCGGCCGGGTTCTCAAAAGAGGGGCAGTGCAGGCGAACAACCTGGTTCAGAAAAAAATTCTCCGAACTGATTCCCACCGGTTCAGTCTCAATAATTGAGGAACTTTCAACCTCTTCACAAAAGCGGCCCAGCTCAGTGCGGGCTTGCTCCAAATTTTTCTCACGGCAACCAAGATTTGTACCCAGTCCAATCAAAACGGGAGATGAACTGTTCATTTGCGTTCTCACCTTTTTTATGGCAGAATATTAAGCAAAACATTTCAATGTCATGCAGAACTTGATCCGGTTCCGATAATGCTGATATCGCAGGTAAATTCCTAATAGTGAAAGATTTGACCTAATAATCTTATCAAAAAGCTGCGGTGTTCAACGAGCCTATCCCCACAAGGAGGTTAGTAATGTTATTCCTCGTCATAAATTGTGGCAGTTCTTCTCTTAAGTTTAAACTTGTTGAAACCTGCGCCGAGCAGATCGAAAATAACAGTGATAAAATCTTAATACACGGCTCCGTCCAGGATATCGGGCAAGACATTTCAACCCTGGAGATCCACGACGGTGGTCTTGGCGTCCAGGAAGAGCTCAAAATTAATAACCATCACGAGGCTCTTGAGGAGGCTATGCAAATCCTGGAGGACGATGCGACCGGTCCCTTGAAATCAGTAGAGGACCTGGACGCCGTCGGTCACCGGGTAGTCCACGGCGGTGAGCTACTGAGTGAATCCGTAGTTATCGACGAAAAAGTCGAAGAACAAATTGAAGAGTGTATCCAATTTGCCCCCCTACACAACCCCCACAATCTTGAAGGTATCAGGGCGGCTCGCGAGCACTTCCCGGGGACGCCGCAGATTGCCGCGTTCGACACTGGTGTTCACCAGACTCTTCCCAAAAAATCTTACATGTACGCAATCCCCCGAAAGTATTATGAGGAACATGGCATCAGGCGCTATGGGTTTCACGGTCTGAGCCATCGCTATCTGCGCTGGCGCTCTGCTCAGATGCTGGAGACAAACACGGGTGACATTAAAGTTGTAACCTGCCACCTTGGTAACGGGGCCTCTCTGGCCGCTTTTGACGGTAAAACTGTTATTGACACCTCGATGGGTTTTACACCACTGGAAGGGTTGGTAATGGGAACACGCTCTGGCGACCTTGACCCGGCCGTAGTCACTTACATTATGCAGCTCGAGGACTTTAGCCGTGAGGAAATCGACCGTGTTTTGAACAAGGAAAGCGGTCTGCTCGGCCTGTCCGGCGAGACCAACGACATGCGTACATTGCTGGGAATGATGGGGGAGGGCAATGAAAGGGCTGAGCTGGCTATCGATGTCTTCTGTCAGCGGCTGAAAAAATATATCTGCGCTTACTATGGGTTGCTCAATGGTGCCGAGGCAATCGTTTTTAGCGGTGGGATTGGCGAAAACTCTTACGCTGTCCGCGAACGAGCGATTAGTGGCCTGGACGGACTTGGCATAGTTCCTGATTTTTCTGCAAACAAGGAGCTGGTCGGCGAGGCGGGCGTCTTCACCGGAGCTAACGGTAACACCGAGCTTATGGTAATTCCTACTAATGAAGAACTGATGATCGCCCGCGACTGCTATCGCTGTCTGGAAGGTTAAAATTCACCGGCGCCCAGAGTAACACCTATCGATCGCTGTTCGCTTATTTCTCCGCGATTGTTTCTTCCACTTTCACTCCAAAATGTCGGCCGGCTTCCTCATAGAAAGCCAGCACCTCGTCGCCGGCTCGCAGACGTGCGACCGAGACAGGCTCACCGCCAGGAGCGACGAGATTAATGGTCTCGGCGTTCTGGAGAACCAGCGATATTTCCTTTTTCCCCTCCTCGGTTTCCAGCTCGGCGTTTACTTTCATCAGGGGGCGTTTTTCCAGCTTGGAACGACCGATAATCGCCGGTTTTCCCCGCCCCTTGTGATCGATTACGGTAACTTCGTCGCCCGTCTGCAATTCCGCCAGATATTTTGTGCAGTCGCCGGGTGTTCGGATATAAGCGTGGACCCCACCGGCGTTTACGCGGAAGGGACGGGAGGCGACGTATTCGGACTGTTTTACTTCTGCCGAAACTAAGAACATGCCGGCGCTGGAGTCGCCAACCAACATTCCCTCGCCCTCCGTCATCATCGTACAGGTATCGACACATACCCGGTCGCCAAGCCCTAACTTTTCGACGGCCGTAATCACCGCCGTCTGCAGGTCGTAGCTGACGTCGACATTTTTAATCAAATCAACCGTATTTTCAACCTCGCTCAGACAATTGGTCTCCAGTAAAACCCCGTCCACACCTTTTTCTAACGTTTCCAGGGCAGTTCGAGCGTCCTCGGCTGAATCAACCCGGGCGAATAAATTTTCTGTCTGGGCGATCAAATTTTCCAGCGGAATTATCATCCAGTCCGCCGTCTCCACAATTACATAGCGATGCACCGATTCGGCAAGCACCTTTTCCTCGTCTTCCTTACCAGAAATTGTAACGGTGGTAACGTCTTCGCCGGGGACAAGGTCGCCGTCGGGAGTTATTGTCTCCACAACACCCAGTTGATTGACCCGCTCTCCAATTTCTTTTTCGCAATAAATACCATCAACACCGGCCTCTAAACAGCCAGTAATGAAATTGCGGTCGTAGTCCTCGACCGCCACCCAAATTTTACCTTTTTTACTCATTTAGAATCGCCTCCGCCTTTTCTGCCGGCTGTCCGCGGTGAACAATTGAGGAAATAGCCTCGACCATGCGATTGGGCTCTGTTGCCTGGAAAACGTTTCTACCTATAGAAACGCCGCGCGAGCCGGCCTCTTGAGCTCCTTGGACCATTTCTAATATACTCGTTTCGTCTTTCATCTTCTCGCCTCCGGCAATTACTACGGGTACCGGGCAACCTTCGATCACACGTGTGAAGCTATCCGGGTCGCCGGTGTAATTACATTTAACAATATCAGCGCCCAGCTCGGCGCCAACCCGGGCCGCGTGAGCGACGACGTCCGTCGCATACTCATTATCAATCCTCGGGCCGCGGGTGTACATCATGGCGACCAACGGGATTCCCCACTGCTGACATTTATTACCAATTTCACCGAATTTCTGGAGCATGAGGTATTCGTTTTCAGCACCCAGATTAATATGAATTGAAACAGCGTCAGCTCCCAGACGCACGGCTTCTTCCACGGTACAGCTCTGGATCTTATGATTAGGTCGCAGCGAAAGAGACGTGCTGGCCGACATGTGAATGATAAGCCCCACGTCTTCACCACCACCGCGGTGACCGTGAGCCACCATGCCCTTGTGCATCAGCACAGCCGTTGCGCCCCCCTCGACAACGTTGTCCACAGCCTCGGACATATTCTCCAGTCCGGGCACGGGACCAATCGTTACCCCGTGATCCATGGGCACAATCACGGTGTTGCCCGAATCACGGTTCATCAACCTCTCCATACGAATATCCTTGCCAATCATTACTGAATTCACCTCAAAAGTTTTCTGATTTTACTACAAGCTGGCACGATTCATTACATTGCTACCGTTGCGTCGACATAAAGAAATCCAGTTATTTTGTTAACAATAACTGTCAATAGTATAGCGTCGTGCGGTTAATTAACCGGGCTAATTATTGACGGCTTCAAAACCAACAAACTCAGCCGTGCTTCCCAGCTCCTCCTCAATTTTGAGCAGGCGGTTGTATTTTGCAATACGGTCGCTTCGACTGGCCGATCCCGTTTTAATCTGACCAGTGTTCAAAGCGACAGATAAATCGGCAATGGTGGTGTCTTCCGTCTCGCCGGAACGGTGGGAGATCATAGATGTATAGGCGGCTGACTTCGCCAGGTTAACCGTTTCAATCGTCTCGGAGACCGTCCCTATCTGGTTCACCTTGATTAATATCGAGTTGGAAATGCCTTTTTCAATGCCTTCGGCCAGGATTTTAGGATTGGTTACAAAATTATCGTCACCGACCAGCTGCAGCCTGTCACCGAGGCGGTCGGTCAGTTTTTTCCAGCCGTCCCAGTCGTTCTCATCACAGCCGTCCTCGATTGAGACAATCGGGAACTCGTCCAACCATTCGGCGTAGAGATCAATTATCTCGCCCGTCGAAAGTGAACGTCCCTCGCCGTCGAAGTGATACTGGCCGTCCTCGTAGATCTCCGAGGAGGCGACGTCCAGGGCCAGTGCAATGTCCGCCCCCGGCTGATAGCCGGCCTTCTCTATCGCCTCAATTATTAACTCCAGCGCCTCGCCATTCGAGTTAAGGTCGGGAGCGAAACCACCCTCGTCCCCCACTGTGGTAGAGTAGTTCCGTTTTTCCAGCACTTCCTGCAGGCTGTGAAAGACCTCGACTCCAGAACGGAGAGCTTCGGAAAAGCTGGCCGCGCCTCCGGGGACAATCATGAACTCCTGGATGTCGACGTTGTTGTCGGCGTGTTCACCGCCGTTTAGTATGTTCATAAAAGGCAGGGGTAGACGCCGGGCTCCGGCCCCTCCAAGGTAGCGGTAAAGGGGGAGGATAGCTGCTTCGGCGGCTGCTTTGGCAGCGGCTATTGAAACACTAAGAATTGCGTTGGCCCCCAGCTCTCCCTTGTTGTCCGTGCCGTCCAGCTCCAGCATAATTTGGTCGACCAGGAGTTGGTTAGTGGCGTCGATGCCACGTAACTCGGGGGCAATCTTTTCGTTTACGTTTTCAACTGCTTTTTGAACCCCTTTTCCCAGGTAACGGTCCGGGTCTTCGTCGCGTAATTCCACGGCCTCTCTCTCTCCGGTAGATGCGCCCGAAGGAACCATGGCACTTCCTGAGAAACCACTGGAAGTCACTACTTCGGCCGCCACTGTGGGATTACCTCGTGAATCCAAAACCTCTCGTGCATGAACTTCTTCAATAATTGACATCATATTTCCTCCTGTAAAATATAAATTAGTTTTACAATTTACAAAATTTCTGTTCCTGCTGCCACTTCCGCATCCGGTTGTAGAAGTGAAACGCTGCTCTCGGCATCGGCGGCGAGCAACATTCCTTCGCTCTTCTCCCCACGCAGTGTCGCCGGCTCAAGGTTAACCAGGACGACAATTTTTCTTCCCTCGAGCTCTTGCGGTGTATAATGTCCCTTCAACCCGGCGACCAGTTGGAGCTTTTTGTCACCAACGTCGGTCTGCAGAAGTAAAAGGTTGTCGGCGTTTGGATGATCGGTACACCTGACAATCTCTCCAATCCGCAAGTCAAGTTCCTGGAAGTCTTCAAACGATACAGTCATAATTTTTACCTCCTTTATACTGCTCTAATATTAAACAACCTCGAAAATCATACCAAAACCCTGTTGTCTGTCAATTTATGTGCCAGCGATCAAGAAGCTTTTAGAACTCTCAAACTGGTTGTGCGGGCGTTTTCCTTTATCGCCAGCCCGGCCGCCGGGACTCGCAAGGGCAGAATGAGCTTCAATTCGTCGAGCTCGCCGCTGAACCGCTTACCTGGCTGTGTCGCCCCCCCCTTAAGCAGGTTATTGTGGGGTTCTATAACCGCTGTTTCCTCGGGGAGAAGACTGAGTTGCTCATTTAACTCTAACAAATAATCGCCCTCTTCCAGCTCCCACCAGCCGTAGTCGTCACTGGCTGATCGCTTTTTGGGCCGTATCTCGCGACGCCCGGCCGCTTTGAATTCACTACCGCCAAAGTCAAGTTCACCCCGCTCCGTCAGCTCGTATACAGCGGCCGCGGTCAACGATACTTCCCTCGCCTCAACCTGCGTCTCTTCGTAGATAGTTTTGGTCAAGCGACGCTCAAAAATCTTATCACCGGATAGCCAGGACATGGTTTTAACCTCCAGTTGCGTAAGATATAAATTTAACCTTCACACTAATTTTGCTTCTCTATCTGTTAACTTTACAAAAAATACTGACTTTTTGAAATACCCCGGGCTGCCGGTCCAGTATCTTCTCGCGTTTTTCTCTCTCCGCCACTCTCCCGTGGAGAAAGGGAAACCGTCACTGAGTTCGTCATCGCAGGGACCGCCGGCAATCTGTTTTTATTTCCCTTTTCTTTCCTCCGGGCAATGGGGATATGAATTGGAAGGTTCTGGACAGATATAGGTAAAACTTGAAGACAACCGGCCATAATGGTATTCTTTTCCTCGTTTGAGCAATAATCGAGTCCACACCAAAAAGTTTCCCCCTTGTGGAGGAAGCCAAAGGGGGACCCTGGAAGGGGAGAGAGGGTTTTTGGGAGGGACTCACAACTAAAATTATCAGAATTGCGAGTGATTTTGATGAAACAGGTTAAAATCATGGATGATGTAGTAGAGATGTCCGACAACCAGTCTCTGCACGAATTGTCGCAAGATTTAGACAAACAAGAAGCGCTTGCTGCCCTGGTAAACGGTGAGCTTACCGATCTGCGCGACCAGCCGCCGTCGGAAGCTGAAATAGATTTCGTAACTTACCAGGACCCGGCCGGCAAGCACGTCTACTGGCATACCGCCTCCCACGTGCTGGCCCACGCCATGCACTATTACATGGATGGTGATCTAAAACTGGCGATCGGTCCGCCGGTGGATGATGGGTTTTATTACGATTTTGATCTGCCCCGCAACCTCTCAAAGGACGAGCTGGAAAACCTCGAGGGGATTATGCAGCAAATTATTCAACGCGATATCCTGATTGAACGTTACTCCTGCAGCGCTGAGGAGGCGCGGCAAAAATTTGAAGAAAGCGGCGCGAAATACAAACTGGAACTACTTGAAGAGCTCGACGACGAACCTTGCTTCTACCGGCAACAGGATTTTGAAGATTTATGTAGTGGTCCGCACTTGATGTCAACCGGCGAGCTGGGTGTCGTAAAGCTTACCAAGCTTGCTGGCGCTTACTGGCGCGGCGACGAGGACGGTCCAATGCTCCAGCGGGTCTACGGTATTGCCTTCCAGGAGGAAGCAGAACTGGAAGAATACGAGAAGAAGATGGAGGAGGCTAAAAAACGTGACCACCGGCGTCTTGGCCGTGAACTGGATCTCTTCCACATCAGTGAAGAAGTGGGACCGGGTTTGATGCTCTGGCATCCGCGTGGCGCTGAAATACGTCAGGAAATTGAAAATTACTGGCGTGACCGGCACCGTCAGGAGGGCTATCGTGCAGTTCGCACCCCCCACCTGGCCCAGGAGAAGCTCTGGAATATAAGCGGTCACCTCGATCACTACGCGGAGCACATGTTTCCTCGCATGGAGATGGATGACCGCAACTACCGGGTTAAGCCGATGAACTGTCCCTTTCACATGCAAATATTTAACTCCCGGACCCGTAGCTATCGTGACCTACCGATCCGTTACGCCGAGCTGGGTACTGTCTACCGCTATGAAAAATCCGGCGTTCTACACGGTCTTCTGCGGGTGCGCGGATTTACCCAGGACGACGCTCACATTTACTGCCGTCCTGAGCAGCTCGAGGACGAACTGCAGAACTTGCTTGAGTTTACCACGGAAATACTCTCCACCTTTGGATTCACGGACTACGAAATATTCGTAAGTACCAGACCGGACGACTACGTTGGCGCGGAGGAGCGCTGGGAGCTGGCTACCAACTCCCTCAAAAATGCCCTGGGTCAGGCCGGTCTTGACTACGATATTGATCCTGGCGAGGGGGTCTATTACGGTCCTAAAATTGACCTTAAAATACGTGATTCTCTGGACCGTGAGTGGCAGTGTAGCACCATTCAGGTGGATTTCAATATACCGGAACGTTTTGATGTCGCCTATGTTGATGAGAACGGGGAGGAACGGCGCCCAATTATGATTCACCGGGCTCTTTTTGGGTCAATCGAGAGGTTTTTTGGTTGCCTGGTTGAACACTACGGCGGCGCCTTCCCCCCCTGGCTGGCTCCGACGCCTGTCTGGATCCTGCCGGTTGATCCCGCAAATCGCGAATACGCCGAGGAAATAGCCGCTCAGTTTCGAAATGAAAACATCAATTCGAGTATTCAGCCGGCCACCGAAAGCCTTGGCAAACGAATTCGCACTGCTATCAAACAAAAGATCCCTTACGCAATTATAGTCGGCAGCGATGAAGAAGAGGCCAGAAGCGTTGAGGTTCGAACTTATGGTGAGGAAGAAAGCAACACCCTGGCTGTTGATGAAGCCGTCGGACGGCTTCGCCAGATTATTGATTCCAGGCAGCCGATAACGCCACTGGCCTAAAACCCCAAAATCTTACGGCGGTTTCGTCATTGCCGGGCTTGACCCGGCAATCCATCTTCTTCACCCCCCTTTGTCTTTCCCCCCTTCAAGGGGGGAATGACGGTGGAAGTTTTTGCTAAAACCCCAAAAAATGTTATTATTTTGGCGAAAATAAGATATCATTACTTGGATGTACAGGTAATGAGCCACAAAATCTTGTTTTGGAGGTGCCTTTAATAGGAAAATCTGAGGAGAATATTCGTGTCAACGAGGAAATTAACGATGATGAGGTAAGGCTGGTCACCGAGGAAAGTGAGCAGATTGGTATAGTTTCAACGGAGAAGGCGTTGGAGGAGGCCAGAAGTCGCGACAAGGATCTGGTGGAAGTAGCTCCAAATGCCGATCCGGTTGTAGTAAAAATGATGGACTATGGCAAATACAAATACGAGAAGCAAAAGGCTCGCCAGGCGGCGCGCCAGGCCCAGGATACGATGAAGTTGAAGCAATTGCGGTTCAACCCGCAGATTGACGATCATGATTTAAACTTCAAGCTCAACGACGCCCGGCGTTTTCTGGACAACAACAACAAGGTAAAATTCCAGGTTTTTTTCCGGGGACGTCAGATCACCAAGCCCGAGCTAGGGGAAGACCTTTTAAACCGGATCAAAGAGGAACTTGAGGACGAGGGAGAAGTAACTAAGGAACCAACCATGGAAGGTCACATGATGACCATGGTAATTGAACCCAACTGATTAATCGGAGGTATAATTTATGTCTGAAAAAATGAAGACCAGAAAAGCGGTTGCAAAACGGTTTAAAATTACTGGAACCGGTAAAGTTATGCATCACAGGGCCCGTAAAAGCCATCTGCTCTCCAAAATGGGGAGCGACACCAAGCGCCAGCTAAAAGGCTCCAAGGAGATTGACCGTTCGGACTTTAAACGAGTCAAACAAATGATGCCCTACGGCTGAGTATCTCTTTATACTGAGACATATCTGGAGCTTTACCCGCCTGTCCGGCTTATACCACAGCCGCAAATAACTGTTTTAAAATAGAAATACAAAAAACACCTAAGTTTAGAGAAGGAGGAGTAGAAAATGGCTCGTACCAAAAAAAGCAAGATCAGACGGCGACGACACAAGAAAATTCTCAAGCAAGCTCGGGGTTACCGGGGTGGCCGCAGCACCAACTACCGGGAAGCGAAGCAGAGCGTTGAACGCGGACTCAAGCACGCTTATCGCCATCGCAAGGAAAAAAAGCGTAACTTTCGTCGCCTCTGGATCACCCGCATTAACGCTGCCGCCCGCAAGGAGGGCATGTCCTACAGCAATTTAATGGGAAAACTTAAAAAAGCCGACGTTGAACTGAACCGCAAGATGTTGGCGGACATAGCCGTTCGTGATCCCGAAGCCTTCGGCGCTATAGTTGATTTTGCCCGGGAGAGTGAGTAAACTTGCCTTCACCGCTCGAGCTGCTGGATCAGCTCGAAAGTGAGGCTCCGGTAGAACTGGATGACTGCACCTCCTCGGAAGAGCTGGAGGATTATCGCGTAGAATACCTGGGGCGCAGTGGTAAATTACGTAAGATCCTCAGTTCAATGGCTGAAGTGCCGGCCGAGAAACGTCCTGAAGTTGGAAAAAGGGCGAATAAGCTCAAGCAAAAACTTACCCAAAAGTTTGAACAAAAAAAGGAGGAAATTGCGGCTGCCGGGGCAGAAGAAAGTGAAGAACCTTTTGATCCCACCCTGCCCGGACGCTCCCCCGCACAGGGAAGCAAGCATCCTCTTAACCTGGCTCTCGAACAAATTATTGAAATATTTGAACGGATGGGCTACTCCACTGAAAAAGGTCCGGAAGTAGAAACTGATTTCTATAATTTTGAAGCCCTGAATATCCCTGCCGATCACCCCGCCCGTGACATGCATGACACCCTTTATCTCGAGGATGGTCGACTGTTAAGAACCCACACCTCTCCGGTCCAGGTGCACGTGATGGAAGCCGAGCAGCCTCCGCTACAAATTATTGCTCCCGGTCGCACGTTCCGGCGCGACGCCGCCGATATGTCACACTCGCCCGTCTTTCATCAGGTCGAAGGGTTATGGGTGGATCGTCAGGCAAGTTTCGCCGATTTGAAAGGGACACTGGAACTCTTTGTCCACCGTTTTTTTGGCCCGGAAACACGGCTTCGTTTCCGGCCCAGCTATTTTCCTTTTACTGAGCCCTCGGCTGAAGTAGATATAAAATTTGAGCAGGCCGGTGGCGAATGGTTGGAAATTTTAGGCGCCGGCATGGTCGACCCGGAAGTTTTTAAAGCCGTCGGCTACGACACCGATTGCTGGCAGGGCTTTGCATTCGGCATGGGGGTCGAAAGACTGGCAATGCTTAAATATGGTATTGACAATCTGCAGCTCTTCTATGAAAATGATCTCAGGTTCTTGAAACAATTTTAACGGAGCGGTTCAATGCGTATACTAACCGACTGGCTGGCTGAGTTTGTTGAGCTTCCCACTAAAACTGAGGAGCTGGCGAACCGGCTGACTGACATTGGTCTGGAAGTTGACTCAATACTTAACCTGGACCAACTTAATCAAGGGGTTGTAAGCGCCCGTGTGGAGGAAATTTCTCCCCACCCCGACCGCGACGACCTTAAAATCTGCCAGGTTACTGACGGGAGTGCAAGTAACCAGGTTGTCACTGCGGCGCCGCGTGTGCAATCAGGACAGACTTATCTCTGGGCACCGCCCGGCAGTATATTAAACGGCGACCGGGTCGAAGCAATTAAATTCGCCGGTCTCAACTCTGAGGGATTGCTCTGTTCCTCCCGCGAACTTGGTTTGACCGCTGAGGCTCAGACTTTGCTCACCCTGCCCGGACGGGTTGAACCAGGTGAACCGGCAGCCCAAATACTTGACCTGGAAGCCCCGGTTTTTGAGCTTGATTTAACTCCCAACCGCAGCGATTGCCTTTCTCACCTCGGTGTCGCCCGTGACTTTGCTGCCGCTGAGAATTTACCGTTAAATGATCCCCGCCCGGATAAACTGCCTGCCGGCGTTGAAGATAGCGCTTTTGAGATTGAGATTGAGGAACCCGAGGCCTGCTGGAGTTATACTGCTGTTCCTATAGTCGGGGTAAACGTGACAGAATCTTCCTTTGAAATTCAAAAAAGAATACTCAAAATGGGACTGCGTCCCCTCAACAACATAGTCGATATAACAAACTACACCCTGTTTGAGGTTGGTCATCCGCTACACCCGTTTGACGCTGACCAGATTCAATCACCGGTTGTTGTTCGCTACGCTCGCCGCCGGGAGAAGCTTGTCACTCTTGACGATGAAGAACGTAACTTGACACCGGAAGACCTGGTTATAGCTGATCGTCGCCGTCCCCAGGCGCTGGCCGGCATCATGGGCGGCGCGCGCAGTCAGGTGCGTGAGACAACGGATCGGGTTCTGCTGGAAGGGGCTTACTTTGAGCCCACCGGGATACGCTCCAGCGCCCAGGCACACAAGCTTTCTACCGAGGCCTCACATCGTTTTGAGCGCGGAGTTGATCCAAAAAACTACGACCGCTGTCTGGCTCGCTGCTTGCAGCTGTTTGAACAGGATCCCGCTCAGGACACAGATCAAATGCAAATTAACAAACCGGCCTCCTGCCGTGTAAAAGAGACTCCGTCAGTTCGTATTTCGTACGATCCTCAGTTGTTTGAACAAATTATTGGCTATGAAGTGGGGCCGGATAAAACTTCAGAACAGCTGCAAAAGCTTGGTCTTACCGTCGAACAAACCGCTGAAAAGTGGCAGGTGAATGTTCCGGCCTGGCGTTCGGATTTGCGTCGCGCTGAAGATCTGGTAGAAGAAGTTGTTCGTTTGCAGGGCTACGAACAAATCCCCGTGACTTATCCGCACCTTGATTCAAAAAGGACGCCGGAGCACGAGGTGAGGCTGCAAGCTAAGACTCGTAATTTTCTTGCTCACCGGGGATTCAATGAAAACATAAACTTTAGCTTCCTGGGCCCGGACGAACACCATTTTGCGGAGCTGCCCGGTGAGGAAAGTCTGCAGCTCGCTAACCCTCTTGCCGTGACACAAAAAACTATGCGTCAGACCCTTCTCGATACACTGGTTACCAGTTTTGAAAACAATTTTGCAGCCGGTAATGAGGAACTTTCACTTTTTGAAATCGGTCGTGTTTTCCCCGGGCACAGAGAAGGGGAGTCCTTACACCTGGCTTTACTCACTCATGCCCATATTTATGAAAATCATTGGGACGACAGCAATCGATACCAGGATTTTTTCGATGTTAAAGGATTACTGAAACAGTTGTTTGAACGTTTACGTCTGCCCCCTTTTCAACTAAATACGGCCCAAGTGCCCGGTTTTACCGACGAGCAGTCAACAATAATTATGAGCGTCGACAGGCAAGTGGGAAGACTTGGCCGGATATCTGAGGATTTTCTTGAACACGACTACCCCGGGCCTGTCTTTGCGGCTGAACTGAATCTCGACGCCTTACCGGAACTACAACAGCCTCGCCACTACTCGGGTTTTTCCACCCAGCCGCCGGTCAAGCGAGACCTCGATCTTGTGGTTGATCTGGACCAGCAGGTGGAACCGCTCAAAAATACTATCAGGGAGAGCGCTGACTGGCTGGAGGAGATCAACCTGTTTGACCTCTATCGGGGCGAGCCGCTGCCCGCCGACAAAAAAAGCGTAAGCTTCCGGCTCTTGTTTCGGGCCGCCGACCGTTCTCTGAAGGACGACGAAGTTAATGAAGTACAGGACAAGATCCTATCGGCCCTGAACCAACAATATAACGCACAGCTACGCGATGAGTAGCAGGAGTCATTACTACGAGGAGCTGTTCAACAAACATCTTGACGGGGTCGAGAATCTCTTGATTAAATTTGAACAGACTCGCAAAGAAGCTCAGCAACTTCGGGAAAAAAACAGGCAGCTAACAGCGGAACTGTCTGACTGTCAATCGGAGCTAAAATCGCTTAAAAATAAACTGGAACAACAAACCACGGCTACCGTCGAGTTAACCGGTGACCTGGAAAAGAAATTTAAGCGCATTATGGATCTGGCCGAAAAGGCAAGCTAAGTGATTAATATGTCTGACTCAGTAGAATTACTCGGCGTCGATATACCCGTGAAGACGGGAGAAAATCCGGAACTAATTGATCGCTCGCTTGAGTTGGTAGAAGAAAAAATTGAGTCGATTGAGACTAAAGCCCCGCAGGCCAGTCGTCTGCAGGTAGCCCTGCTCACTGCTCTTAATCTGGCTGGAGAACTAACCGCTGCCCAGATTGAAGACCAGCCGGAAGGGCTCAGCGACGAACTTTTGAACCGTTTTGAGCAGGTGCAACAAAAATTGAACTCCCTTGAGGAGGATAATTAGTGTCTTTACCACGTCCCTTCCGTCCTCCAAGAAAAGACAATTTGCAGGCGGAGATTGATGATTCAAAAAAACCTGATCTCATCTATTTCATTGAGCCTGACTCCAATCTCTGCCAGTTGATTGAACCGGCGGTTTCAAAAGTCTGCCAGAATTACATTAATATTTTTAACTTTATTGCCGCTCGAATTCGTGATCATCGCGACTATTTTTACCAGTGGGGTGTTAAAAGCTGTCCCGCTTTTATCATCTTCCGCAACGGCAACGAGCTGCGTCGTCTGGTCGATTTTCATTACACCGATGAATTTAAGGCTTTGTTTAAAAATTTTCTTGTCGGGAGGTTTCTCTTCGAAACGGCCAAATTTGAACTGGTTGATTCGGTTTCCTTTCCCCACATCATCAATACTGGCAACTACTACCACCTGGTAGCTTTTATGAACCCCGCTGAACCGACAAACTGGCAGGTGAGTCCGGCCTTAAAAAAAATAAAATCACGGGCCAGTAGCCAGGTCCGGCTATCTCTGGTTAATTCTTACAAAAATCCCAACCTTGTTAAAAAACAGGGAATATCAAAATTTCCCACCGTCCTGCTTTTCCAGGAGGGCGCCTGCCTAAAACGCTGGGATGATTTTCGCAGCATAACAAAATTTGTTCGTGAGTGTGTGAGTAAAATACGTGGCAACTGAGCAGGGGGACAGTCTCTTTGCGGAACAGAAAGCCGGAGAAGAGGAGCCGGAGTCGCAACCCCTGCCCCTTCGCCTTGCCCCCCGGAACCTTTCGGAGTTTGTGGGCCAGGAGGAGGCCATAGGTAAAAACACGCCACTGCGAAGAGCGCTCGAAGCCGATCGCCTCAGTAGCCTTATTCTTCACGGTCCGCCTGGGGTCGGTAAAACGGCACTCGCTAATATCGTTGCCCGCCGCACTGAGGCGGCCTTTGAGCGCTTGAACGCCGTTCTCGCCGGCAAGGATGACCTGCGGGCGGTCATTAAACGGGCTCGCCAGCGCCAGACGGCTCAATCAAAAAGAACTATTCTCTTTTTTGATGAAATCCATCGTTTCAATAAGGCACAGCAGGACGCCCTACTGCCCTCAGTAGAAAAAAGAATCCTTATTCTCATCGGAGCTACCACTCAGAACCCTTACTACTACCTGAACAACGCCCTCATCTCTCGTTCCCTGCTGGTCGAATTCCAGGAATTAAGTAAAGACAACCTGCGTTGCCTCTTAAATCGGGCGCTGGAAGGGGAACGTGGTTATAACGGCACGGTTGAACTTACGGCGGAAGCTGAGGAGTATATTCTCGATGTCGCCGGAGGGGACGCCCGCCGCCTGCTTCAGGGGTTGGAGATTGCAGTTCTGACCGCGGAGCAAGAGACTATCAGTCGTGACCACCTGGAGGGAGTTTATCAGCAGAAATATGTCGACTATGACCGTGCGGCGGACCATCACTACGACGTCGCCTCGGCCTTTATCAAAAGCATCCGCGGCTCCGATCCCGACGCTGCGATCTACTACCTGGCCCGCATGCTGGAAGCTGGCGAGGACCCACGGTTTATCGGCCGTCGACTTATAATTGCCGCCGCCGAGGACATCGGTAACGCCGCCCCTTACGCCCTGACTCTGGCAGTATCTGCGATGCAAGCTGTTGAAACTGTCGGGCTGCCCGAGGCTCAAATTCCGCTCGCTCAGGCAACTACCTACCTGGCCGCATCACCTAAAAGTAACGCCAGCTACGAGGCAATCAAGCAGGCCCGTCAGAAAATTCAAAATGGACTTGACCTGCCGGTTCCCCCACACCTGCGGGACAGCAGTTACGGAAGCGAGAAAGATAAACAGGCCAGTGGCGATTATCTTTATCCCCATAATTATCCGGAAGGTTACGTGGAACAGGATTACCTGACTGAAACCCAGCAGTTTTACAATCCCACCACCCACGGCCAGGAGGCCCGGCTCAAGAAATTCCTCGATGAATTGGATGAATAGCAGGGCGGGATTATAAAAAGTTGTCGTAGTATTCGAGCAAGCGGTCAATCGTTTTTTGCCAGCTGTATTTTTTCGCATGCTTGACGAGTTTCTCATTGGGGGCGGTTTCATCAGTTGAGCTCACCAGAGCCTCTACCAGCTCCTCCTCGAAACAACTGTCTTCTAACTTAATCGCTTGTCCGTTCACAATTTCTTTGACCGATCCAATAGCTCTAACTACCGGACGGGTGCCGCAGGCCATTGCTTCCAGCACCGGGAAACCAAAGCCTTCGTAGCGTGAAGGAAAAATTAATCCGCTGGCGCCACTATAAAGTCCGGCTAATTCGTTGTCGTCGACGTAGCCCGGGAAAACAAGCTGACCGTGGCGTCCTAACCATTCCTTTCTTAACTGGCGCGAATACTCTCCATTTTTCCCTACCACAGCCAGCGAAACATCCTGCAGCTTGTCAGCATCCCACCGTTTTACAACCGACTCCAGGTTCTTTCTCGGGTCATATTTGCTCAGGTCGGCAACCATTATGAAGTAGGGGCGACGTAGTTGAAATTTCTGACAGAGCTCTTTAATTTCCGCTTCCGGCCGGGGATAGAACCTCTCTTTGTCGATCCCGTGTGGTATCGGTTGTATCCTGTCTTCGCTTATCGCAAACATCATCGCCAGGTCTTCGGCGGTGCTGCGCGAAGGGGTTATTATTCCGGCCGATGATTTTATTTGCCTTTTCATCCGCCAGTAAAGATATTGCACGAAAAGATTCGGCTGGTAACGTTCACGATAAATATATGGGATAAGATCATGGACCAGGGTTACCACCGGAGCCGCACAGAAAGGGGGCACCTTCATCGGGTCTATTATCTGAAGCAGATCGGTCTGCTGCCCCCGATAACTCCAGGCCAGTCGCCAGCGGTCCCATAGCCGGTCCTTCCACTGTTCTTCATTATTCGCAGTAGAACTGGGGAACTCTGCGGTGCTGTAGGGAGCTACCTCAATTTGTGACCGGCGGCTCAACTCTTCAAAATAGGCCTGGGCGACACGTCCAAAACCACGCGTTCGGTGAGCAGTATGTAGAGTCGTCAACTCCAGACCAAGCTTAATTTTATTAGCCAAAATTATCCATCCTTCATCAGATTACTGGATATCCAGGCGACCGCCGGCGCGCCGACTTGCTCGTTTGAGTGGCTGTAGAAGATCGCTGTTCACGCGTAAATCACCCAGTTGAACCTCTGGCTTTACACTGCCGTGAAAATCACTGCCACCGGTAATGATTAAATCATGTTCCCGGGCCAGCTGCCAGTAACGGGAACTATCCTCTTCTTTGTTATCGGAATAGAAGACCTCAAATCCCTCAATTCCTAGGCTAATTAACCGGTCAAGATTGGGCTCGCTGCCGTAAAGAACCGGGTGGGCAAGCACCGCGACGCCACCAGCCTCTTTTATCAAGCGAATCGCTTCGTTAACCCCCATCCGTTCCTTGGGGACTGCGTCCAGTGGCCGTCCGTGGGCCAGATACTGATTAAAAGCTTCGTCGGGCGAATTAACCACTCCCCTGTCAACCAGCGTCTGTGCCACGTGTGGTTTCCCGATCAGACTCTTGCCCGCCCGTCGAGCAACTTCTTCAAACGAAATATTAATTCCAACTTCTTCTCTTAAAACCTCGAGCATACCACGAACACGCTCGGCCCTCGCTTGCTCAAAATATTCCAGCCGTTTCCGCAGTCGTGGTCGGGTCCAGTCTATATAATAACCAAGTATATGAAAACGGTTCTCGCCGCTCTGGCAGCTTATTTCTACTCCGGGCACTGGGGTTAAGTTGAGCTTACGTCCGGCTGTCATGAACTCATCCAGCCCGGCGACGGTGTCGTGGTCCGTAAGAGCAAGCACCTCAAGCTCCGCCTTCTCTGCCCGAGCAACAAGCTCAGCTGGTCTTAACTGTCCGTCAGAGGCAAAAGAGTGGCTGTGCAAATCCATCCCACCCTGCCTAACAAGTGCCGCCTCATAATTTAGCATTAAAACTCCTCCAGGCGGTTCCAAAAGTTTCCCTGGCGGTTGGAGGCATAAGCGTTGTGGTTGTGTATTGACTCGTAGCTGACACACTCAACTACAAAGTCGTTAATCTGCTCATGTGCTTTAAAACTGGCACTCAAGTCGCGCACTATATCCTCCACAAATTTGGGGTTTTCATAGGCTTCATTGGTCAGATAGGCCTCGTCCTCGCGTTTTAATAGCGAGTAGACCTGGCTGCTACCCTCGGCCTCAACCAGCTCTATCATCTCTTCCAGCCAGACCAGACCGTCAATAACCGCCTTGCTTTTTACACGGGCTCTTTGGTTGTGCGCTCCCCCCTCGCTGTTTGATTTACTGCAGGGACATAACGAGGTGATCGGGACTTCGGTTCGGATCCAGATAGTAACTTCGTCATCAACCAGCAGTCCGCCGAAACCGCAGTTGAAATCGACAAGCGCCGCTTTTTCCGAAAGCGGTGAATCTTTTGGTATAAAATAATCGAAATCAAAACGAGCGTAGGCATTCGTTGAACCTAATCGGTCCCGCATGGCACGTAGAAACTCGTCTACCGAGTGCAGGGTAAAGCGGGAACGCCTGTATTCTTCGGCCAGCTCTACGAACCGGCTCAGGTGCGCGCCCCGCTGCTTTTCAGTAAGGTTGACTCCAAAATTTACCGTCGCCACCACAGGCTGGGTTTCGTTTGCTCGATCGGCAACCAGTAGCGGTAATTTGAAGTCTCTAATTCCAACCCGCCGCAGCTCTTCCTTACGCTCCGCCGGACTGTCCTGAACGTCCTGCAATCTCTCTTTGTCTACCAAATTATTCACTCCTGAAAATTATCAGTTATTTTTTTTTATTGCGGATCGTGGTTGGCAATGAAAAACATTAGATCAAGACCGTAAAAATCGATCCCGGCCGTCGGTCGCAATGATTAACCAGTCGGAAAATTTGTTGTCGTCATCAGAACCTACCAGAGCTTCTTCCCGGGGGGAAGAAATTATAGAACCTATTAGCCCGGTCTATTCATGAAGTCTCGTGAATATCCGGGTTAGGTAGGTTCTGTGTCGTCATAAAGTGGGCTTTATTATACAATGTAACAGGCAAAACTACGAATTTTTTCCAAGCAAATTTAGCTTATCTTAATAAAAGAGGATCAGCCGTGGACCAACAAACTGACAAATCGTCGACTAACTTCGATCATAATTACCGTAAGCTTCCGGCCTCTTTTCTGAGCCGGATTATCACGGCCTGCTCCAGTCCCAACCTTTACGTTTTCCCCCTCTCTGAAGGCACCAGGTCCACTATCGCCTATCTGTTCAAGCTCCTGCTCATCATAGCTGCTATCCAGGTGCTAACCGGCAGTTATTTTGTCTGGACAATCAGCGGCACCGTGGGAGAAAACTTAATTAATCAGTGGCCGGAGGTTCACTTCCAAAACGGTGATCTCCGGCTTCAAAATCAAACTCCCTACCGGCTGGATATCTACCAGGACTTTCAAATAATTATTGATCCGGAAGGTAATGTTAATCGGGCTCGGCTTGAGGATAATGTGCTTGCTGTTGCGGTTAACGGCAGACTATTTGCCCGCTCTGGGCCGGGAGAATTCATGGATTTTTCAACCCGTTATTACGAAGATACTGGTGCCGCTCCTGAAATGCTCATCGACGCCAATTTCATCAGCGATTGGCTCCCTTACTTCCGGGTTTCTCTTCTCTTTACCCTGGGCGGCTTAACCCTGCTCGAGCTTCTGCTAAGCTCATTGCTGAGAATAGTTTTGATCAGTAGTGGTGGCCTTGTCGCCCGTAACAATGAGACGGCCCGGCTCGGCTGGGGGCAGATTCTGCTTGTCTCCTGTTATGCGGTTACTCCCGTGCTTATTATCCAGACTGTGCTCTTCCCCTTGCGCTTTACTGGAATTATTATTCCTTATGCAGAGTTTATTACCCTGCTGGCAGGAATTATTTGGGTCTTTTTTACTATTTCCCGGTTTCAGAAAAGAGCCAGAAAGAGGGAGCCCGGGATTGAGCCGCATCGACCCGAGGAATAAAGAAATTGAATTTTCTAATTAAAAAGGTGGCCCCTGATGTTTTACCGTCTCTGGACAATTTTTCTCGCTCTGACTGCCATTTTTCTGACTGGTGTTACCTCTAACTTGGCCGCTGCTGAGAGCGACTGGCAGACTCAACGGCAGGTGCTCGAATACGTCGTTGAGTGTAACGATGAGGAAACGGACTGTCGGCTCATTAACACGGGCGAAGCCGGCGAACGGCGACAGCTTGTTAAGCGGGGGAGTCTCGAGCAACTGGAAGAGACACTGGTCGATCTACTTCAAACGCAATATGGTGAAGGTTATCCTAACCTGCCAATCTGGACCCTGGGAGGCGATCAGTTCTGGGCCGATATATTCGTCTATCACGGCTGGCGAATTCAGCAGAATGTTTTTACCGGGCACCACCGGCTGCTGGATGCGGAGGATTTACGGCGCGCCTGGGGGAGCTATGAGGCCTGCCAGGCTGCTTTTCAATCGTTTCGCCAGGAGCTGGAACTGAAACCGGAAAGCAATCACTGGGTTTTTTTACTGCATGGCCTGTTTCGCGGTAAGGACAGCGTTGAACCGCTGCGCTCTGATCTGGCTGAAGCTGGATATGAGGCCCAGACTGTCAATTACCCCAGCACAAGGAGATCGATTGACGAGCACGCTGAACAGCTGGCCACCGTAATAAAACGAGCCGACGAGGCTGACACCGTCTCTTTTGTTACTCAGAGTCTGGGGGGCATAGTTGTCCGCCGGCTATTTGCAGAAACGGAGTGGCGGGAAGACGTTAATCTCGGTCGGATTGTTATGGTCGCCCCACCAAATCGTGGCTCCCAGGTGGCTGAGGCCCTAAAGGATTTTTTCCCTTTCCAGGTTCTTGCCGGGGAAAGTGGAGAAAAATTAACGGAAAAAAAGGTTAGTCAGCTTCCTATTCCAGACGTTGAGATTGGAATTATTGCCGGTCAACTTGGTGATGAACAGGGGTGGAATCCGCTGATCACCGGTCGGGGAGACGGAACTATTAGCGTCGCTACCACGCGTTTGGAGAATGCTCAAGATTTTCTTGTAGTCAAGGGGATGCATAGCTTTCTTCCCGGGCTGAGAGAGGTGAGGAAAGCAACTGTTCAGTTTTTAAAAGAAGGCCACTTCCCTTAAAATAATTTTTTCAGAAGCTCTTCTGCCTCGTCTTCCGACTGTACACCGTTAACCACAACTTCTCCGTCGGCGTGCAGGTGCATGGTCGAGTCTTTTTCAACAATTACCAACGCTTCTAATTGTTCCATTTCAACTATCTGCGAGAAGGTTGACGCGGCTCGTTCCTTTAGCTCCCCCAGGTCGGGCTCATAATCCAACTGTCCTCGCACTGTGTAGGTGTCGTCTTCGGCGCAGTATTCATATATTGAAAGATCGATATCCAACTCTTTTTTTTCTTCACTCATTTTACTCCGCCTTATACTCTATCTGTCGCTCTCAGCTATCAATGTGGGGCTTAATTTCGCGGCTAATTTCCTTGACTTTTTCTTCCGGAGACTTAGCCTGGTAGATATCCCGACCAATAATTTCAAAATCTGCCCCTGCGGCAATGGCTCCCCCGTATCTTCCACCTTGAGCACCGATTCCACAAGAGATAATCGTCAGCTCCTCGCCCACAATATCTCTCACCTGCTCCACTACTTGCGGTCTATTCCCGGGCGCCTGCACACCATCCAGGCCCATGGCTACTGCCAGTTCAGCAAACTTTTGCCAGTGCGGCTCAAAAAAATCAGCGCCGCCGGGACTTGTCAGCTGGGTTACAATAAAGAGCCCCGCCTCGTCGGCTGTCTGGCTGGCCCGTCGCAACGCTTCCACACCAATGAAACCGTGCAGCATCACGGCATCTGCTCCCTGTCGTTCGCAAAGTTCTATGATGCGGTTGTTTGTTACCGGGACGTCCGCTACTTTGAAATCCGCAAATACAGGTCGACCGTAGCGTTGTCTGATCTCGCCCAGTAGCTCAATTCCTTCGCGCAAGACGAGCGGATAGTTAAATTTTATCACGTCCACCTGCTCGGCCACTTTGTCCAGGATCTCTAATGCCCCCTGGCGGTCCGGCAGATCCGCCGCGAACATTATTCCGCTCTCCCGTTTCCACATTTAACTCACCCTTTGTTTAAAAAGAAAAGACCGGGCGGTGAACTGTGAGAACAGTTCACCCCCCGGTCTCTTTGAACACTTACTGAATTAAATACCGCTGTTAAATACTGTAGTCGCGTGATATGGCTTCCTCAAGGTCAAGATTACCATACAATTCTTCCAGGGTAATCTCATAAACGGACGTAAAAGCTAACAGCTCGATCGGGTCAAGCCGGCGTCGCCCGGATTCACAGTTGGAGACGTAGACTTGGTCCTTGCCCAGCTTTTCAGCGACGTCCGCCTGGGTCATATCACGCTCGTGGCGCAACTGCTTCAGTCGCGCACGAATCTGCTGCATCAACCAGAATTTGGTTGACTTGTCCAGCAATTTCTCTGGTTCTTCACGTAAATGCTTCATAACATATTACCTCACTTATATAGAAGTTTATAGTGCTTAAAAAATGCTTTGCTATACAAATTCTCTTCTGCCGTATATAGGCTCTTAAGTTACATGGTGAAAAAGACGAGAAGTGAGTAAAAAATGGTCAGTATATAGAAAAATTAAATCAATATCTTATGTAAGAATTATAGCATACATTCAATACAAAAGCAAAATAGTACAAATATATTCTTTGATACTGAAAAGTGAACAGCAAAAATTTTATATAAAATTCCGATAAAAAACGGTCAGTAATATTTTAACGCTAACGGCTCTTATCTAAATTTGTCTATAATTATAATAACCTTCTACTTCTCTGGCAAGCATAATGTGATTTTTTTCACGTCATAAATATTACTTTTATTATCCATCCGGTCGGGTGTTTGTGCTTTTTGGCTATTCTCCGGAGTTCTCGCACGCAACTGTGTGGCCAAATGACCGACCCTATAATAGAATCAATAGTGGACCCACTATAAATCACTCTGGAGGTGCCCCAATGAGTAATTCTTCTAATAAACACCTGGAAAAAGGAATTGATTTACGGCGCCATATTGCTATTACTCAGCGCGAGTATCCCAATGCCACGGGCGAATTCAGTCAGCTTCTCGGTCAAATCACACTGGCCGGTAAAATTGTCTCCCGCGAGGTCAATCGAGCCGGCCTCGGAGATATACTTGGAAAAAGTAAAAATCAAAACGTTCATGGTGAGCGGCAGGCCCGGCTTGATCTATACGCTAACGCGGTTTTTACCCGCTCTTTAATTCACAACGGGGGCATCTGCATTATCGGCTCCGAGGAGGAGTCCGATCCCATTCACGTTCGCAAACCCGAGTTGCGCGGGAAATATGTCGTTACCATAGATCCGCTCGACGGTTCGTCAAATATTGATTACAACGTTAGCATTGGTACTATTTTTGGTATTTATAAGAAAAAAACACCCGGCGGCATAGAAAAGGCCGCTACAGTGGAAGACTTGTTGCAACCGGGTAAAGACCTGGTCGCCGCCGGATACATCATCTACGGCTCCTCAACTATGCTTGTCTATACCACCGGTGATAATGTCTACGGTTTTACCCTCGACGATTCGCTGGGGGAGTTTTTACTCTCCTATCCGGAAATAACCATGCCACAGAGAGAGGGCTATCTGAGCGTTAATGAGTCTAATTTTAAGAGCTGGTCCGACGGCGCCCAGAAGGCAGTCAAAGAGTTTCGCGAAGACGGTGACTATACTTCGCGTTATGTTGGCTCATGTGTTGCTGATTTTCATCGCAACCTCTTGAGTGGCGGTATCTTTCTCTACCCGTCGGAACCAAAAGTGGTCGGAAAGGACGAGGGTAAGCTGCGGCTCCTCTACGAAGCTGCCCCACTCGCTTACATAATGGAGCAGGCCGGAGGCGCGGCCAGCGACGGTTACCGCCGAATACTGGATAAACAGCCCGAGCATTTACACCAGAAGACTCCCTTCTATGTCGGAAATAAAGAGGCCGTGCAAAAAATCGAACGATACCTGCAGGAAGAAGAGGCGGCGGAGTAACAGGTGTCAACCGCCTTTGCCGGTCGTATCCTCATTGGACTCGGTCTGCTTCTCGTTATCCTTGGGTTTATGCTCCGGCTTCTCCCCGAGATTCCTTACCTGGGCCGGTTGCCGGGAGATATTGTTATCGAGAACGAAAACGTTACTTTTTACTTCCCATTCACTACCAGCCTTCTCTTCAGTCTTGTCTTAAACCTAATTTTTAGGATTTTATAGTTGACAAATCGGCACGGTTTCTGTACTATATTTAGCCCGCAATAAAACGTAGCACACCTGTCCCCGTCGTCTAGCTAGGCCAAGGACATCAGGTTTTCATCCTGAAGACAGGGGTTCAAATCCCCTCGGGGACACTTTTCTATGTACAATTCGCTTCTCTTGCCTT
>CAZMIT010000005.1:0-36910 GCA_964566495.1 uncultured bacterium
GCAGGTCGCCTTCCTTTTTTAACGTAACGAAAACTCCCTGGCGATCATTCAAGAGTCGGTCTGGCAAATCCTCGGGCGGATCTATAATATCTCCGCGTTCACAAAAAGTTACCACTGCATTTTGAGCCAACTCAACAATTTCTTCCATTTTTATTAACACCCCAGGTGAAAGGTTGGCTTTATTCAAGCAACTTCTACGCGATCACGACCGCCGTTTTTGGCCTGATATAGAGCGCGGTCGGCGGCTTCTACGAGGTCCTCAGAGTCTTTCTGACCGTCGGGAACCATGGTATGGGTGCCGATACTCACCGTAAGATACTCATCAACCGGTGAACTTTCGTGTTCCATGCGTGCCTCCCGGACCGCTTCACGAATGTTTTCAGCGACCTGGCGGGCACCACTGGCTGGTGTGGTGGGGAGAATAGCGGCAAACTCCTCACCGCCGTAACGGGCCGCCGTATCAGCGGCACGACGAGCATTTGCCGAAATAATTTCCGCCACCTCTTTCAGACACTCGTCGCCACGGGTGTGACCGTAGTTGTCGTTGTAAAGTTTAAAGTGATCGATATCAATGATAAGCAGCGAAAGAGGAGCATGCTTGCGACGGCAGCGATTCCACTCCTCCTCCAGGGCCTGGTCAAAACCGCGTCTATTCATGACCCCGGTAAGGCTGTCAAAAATTGCCTGTTCTTCCAATCTCTGGTTCGCCTTCTGCAGGCGGTGCCGGGTGAGACGCAACTCCTCTTCCAATTGCTTGCGCCCGTGAACATCACGAACTATAGCAAGATAGTATTGGCCAGCAGGCAGCGGTAAATTTGTAAGACTAATTTCAGCGGGAAAGGGTATTTCATCAGCGCGTTTATTTGTCCACTCAAAATGGTGCGAGTCCCCTGACTCTACCTCTTCCAGCAAGTTTTTGAGCTTGGTTTCCGAATTTTGGCCGTCGGCCTGCACGACCTGGGAAAATTCAACAAATGAACGACCGGTAATCTCTTCGCGCGAACAACCAAAAACAGCCTCGGTTTCCTCGTTACAATCAATTATTTCAGTCTCTTTATTGAGGATAAAAATTGGATTTGGAGCGACAAGAAAGAGGTTGCGATATTTATCTATGCGGCGGCGGTTCAGCCAGTAAAGAACAGCAAAGATTACAGCAGTAACTGTTATGACTACAACAGCTGTCCCTTCGATTAATCCCATCTTATTCAACCTTCCATTTTTTGTTTCGCTTTTCCCTGTAGATACATTATAAATTATCCCTGAGATCTTGAAAGGCTTTTTTTTGAGGAGCGAGGCGCTGGGAGCGGGGCGTAAACATCGAACCTGCGAACAGGCGAGCAGGCGATAAACCTGTGATTGGGCGGTGGGGAGATGGGGCGAGCGGGGGAAAGTTCGCCGAGCGCTGGGAGCAGGGCGCGGGGCGTAAACATCGAGCCTGCGAACAAGCGAAAGTTCGGGAAATCAAGGTCAAGGTCAAAGTCGCTGGATTCCGGCTCGGAGGCCGGAATGACGGGCGGTAGGTCAAGGTCAAGGTCAAAATCAAGAACATGAACAAGATTTTGAGAAGTTGATGAATTTGAATTAGCTTTCAGCTTTTGGCTTTGAGCTTTAAGCTGGTGTTTTCCGGCTCGGGGGCCGGAATGACGAGCGTTAGATCAAGTTCCCCCCTCACCTGTGTCCTCTCCCTCGGCGGGGAGAGGAATTACATCAAGAGCGACTTGAGGGGGTCGTGGGGAAGGGTTGTTAGCTTTTAGTGAAAGTTTTGGAAATTTGTCTCCGATAAAATATAATTTAGGCTACATGGCTCCTCAGACAAGAAGGGCTCACCTGTAAAGGGAGGAGTTTTTGTAAGGATAAAATCGAGGCAGACAAATCAGTTAATAATCAGTGGAGGCAGTGATTCTGTTTTGAAGACGGAAATAATTGATTACGACGCGATAATAATTGGCGGCGGGGCGGCCGGGCTGCGGGCCGGACTGGCGCTGACAGAAAAAGGAGCACCGCGAATAGCAATTATTTCCAAACTGCCACCGGTAAGAAGTCACACTGCCGCAGCTCGCGGAGGAATCGGGGCTGTTCTAAATGAAAACGAAGCGGACTCCCCCGCCCAGCACGCCCGGGATACGATAAAAGCGGGGGCGGGACTGGCCGATCGACCGGCGGTAAAAAGCTTCTGCCGGGCGGCCGGAGATGAGATTGAAAGACTGGCTGAGCTCGGTATGCCCTTTAACGAGACTGAAGAAGGGAAAATTGCCGGACGTAAATTTGCGGGACATTCCGACACGAAAAACCGGCCCGCCCGGAGGTCCCGCTATGCCGGCGATCGTACCGGCCAGATACTGCTTCATACACTGCACGATCACTGCCGGAGCCGAGCGATAGATTTCTTTGATGAACACCTTGTCCTCCAGCTCTGCCAGAGGGAGGGGAGATTCTGTGGAGCACTCGCTCGAGATCTGGCAAGCGGCAGGTCTAAGTTGTTTCGAAGCCGGGCAACACTACTGGCCAGCGGCGGGGCGGGGGAGCTTTTTGAATTTACCAGCAACTCATTGAATTGTACCGGCGATGGCCAGGCTATGGCGGTACGATCTGGCATCCCCCTGCAGGACCCGGAGTTCTACCAGTATCACCCGACGGTTTTGCCGCGATTGGGAGTGCTGGTAACCGGGGCGGCGCGCAGCCTGGGGGGCCGGCTCTTGAACCACCGTGGGGACCGTTTTATGGAGAAATACGCCCCGAAACAACTGGAGCTGGCCCCACGAGATAAGTTAAGCCGGGCAATTAGCCGGGAAATAGCGGCAGGACGAGGCGTCGAGAGTGGCGACTGCGTGTATCTTGACCTGCGAGACGTGGAAACTAAAAAGTTAAAGCAGGATCTACCAGAGGTGGTCAGCAGCTGTCGCAACTACCTGGATTTAAAACCGGAAGAGGAGCTAATTCCAGTTCGACCAGCCGCCCACTACTGGATGGGAGGAATACCGACGGACAGCGCAGGGCGGGTATTAGGGGTTAATCAGTCGCCGGTGCCGGGACTGTTTGCAGCCGGCGAGTGCGCCTCTGTTTCAATCCACGGTGCCAACCGCCTGGGGACTAATTCACTGGCTGAAACCCAGGTGATGGGAGCCCGGGCGGGACGCCGAATTACCGCGGAAATAGAGGAAGATTCTCGGCTGCCAAAACCAGGGGAACTGCAGAAAGATCTGGCCCCGCTCAGCACCGCCTTACCGGAAGCAGGTCGACTGCTGGAACAATTACAGACCATCACCAGCAAATGCCTGGGCATTTTTCGTAACGAAGAAAAGCTGTGCCGGGGACAAGAGAAGCTTATCCAGTTGAACCGGGAGCTTGCAAACAGCGCCCGGGTGGAAGTAAAAGACCGCCCCTACTCTTACAATCTGAAGGCGACGTTTGAACTCAAAAACCTGCTCTTGCTGGCCCGGCTAACAGTTGCGGCGGCTTTAAAGAGAACTGAAAGCCGGGGTGCCCACTACCGGAGCGATTTTCCGGAAGCGGACGAAAAATTAAAGTGTCACTCGCTGGTTCGGCTCAGGGGAGAGGAGCCAACCGTCAGATACAGAGCGGTGAGTGAAGAAGATGAAAACTAAACTCAAAATCTTGCGGCAACAATCAGTAGAAAGTGAGCCCGAGTGGGAAAATTATGAACTGGAGGTCGAGCCCGCGGAGCGGCTGTTAGACGCCTTATTAAAAATAAGACGGGATGTGGAGCCGGAGTTAGCTTTTCGGGCCAACTGCAAGAGCGGACAGTGTGGTGCGGATGCAATGAACATAAACGGCCAACCAAGGCTGGCCTGCCGCACTCTTTTTAAAGACCTGGCCAACCCGGAACAGGTAACCATAAGACCGCTCGACGGCTACCGGGTGCTCAAGGACCTGGTCGTCGACCTGACGGAAGTGGAACAACTGGGAGGCGAAATTATAAAATCGGCGGCTGATGATTTGTCCACCCCCGAGAGGGACAAAGAGGAAGTGCGGGAAGCGGCGAGCTGTAACCTCTGTGGTGGTTGTGTCCCCGCCTGCCCGGTAACCTGGCGCAGCGACCTGTTTCCCGGACCGGCAGCGCTGCTTAAAAGCTACCGGCTACTGGAAATATTCAGTCGCGAGGGGAAAGATCGCTGGTTAGAAAAAATAAATCGAGACAGCGGGCTCTGGGGCTGTGAGACAGATTACAACTGTCTGGAAGTATGTCCACGGGAAATAAACATAACCGAGCTAATCAGCTGTTTGAAGCGAGAAATTGCTGCTCAATAATCGACTTGACTCCCGCCCAGTTGTCGACGGCAGGAGACCACGGTTCTTGAACCGGAGTCGGATAACGAAATCGTAGGGTATGCAACCCGATTGATGCGGCGGGGCGCATGTCGACGGCAACATCGTTACCAATCATGCAGCACTGCTGCGGGTCCACCTGGAGCGTCTCCAGGACGTGAAAAAATATTTTTTTATCCGGCTTGTGATAACCAACTTCGCTGGAAATAAAGAGCCGCTCGAAATAATCGCTGAGTTCAAGATTGGAAAGCAGACGGCGAGCCCGCCGGTCCCAGTTGCTAAGGACTGCCAGACGCAGACCAGAGTTCCGCAGACTTTCAAGCGCCGGCCGGGCGCCCGAAAAAACCGACCAAGCGTTGGGGGAAAGGAAATGCTGGAATACACGAGCAGTAAGCTCAGCTAACTGTTCGCCGTCCAGGCGGGGAAATACGGAAGCGACAACTCGCTGCCAGAACCAGAAGCCTTCGCTAATAGTAGTGCCAAAACAATGTCCATTTGTGGAGCGATAAAGCCACTGGAAAGTTCTCTTAAAACGCCGGCGAACAGTTCGCGGAGACGGTAGCCTAAACTCAGGCAGAAGCTGAGCCGCGACCGACAAATACTGCTGTTCAACCGGGGGTTCAGGATAAATAAGGGTTTCCCCAACATCAACTAATAAAACCTCTAAATCAGCCATAAGATTACGTCACAGACGCAATAAATTCTCTGTCAACGCGTCAATATCCAACAAGTCATAAAACAACTCAATGTCTCGAACAAGCTGTTTGACAGTAAACTCCCCCAGTTTCTGGATGAGGGGCATCTGGCGCCGCTGAGCCTCTCGCATTAAGGGGCGATATTCTTCTTGTCCCGTCTCCACCTGAAGAATCGAATGCTTTTCCAGACAGATTGAAAACCATAGCAAAATTTCCGGGCGTGCCGGATCACCCTCATAAAAACGGTTGTGAATAGATTTCATCAGACTGATCCAGTGGTCTCGCCGGCTGAGCTCGAGCGTCAACTTCTTATCCGACAGCTCCTCAAGCAACTGATGGTTATAATCAAAGAGATCAAACAGATCCGGACTCACCCCTGGATGCTGAAAAAACAGGGACTGGTAATTTTCAAACTGCCGACGGCCCTCCAGCTGGAAATACTCGGAGAGCACCTGTTTTTCGTCAACACTCAGAGGTTGTTCGCGAAGCGTATCCGTATCAAACTCAGAAGTCAATATAAAAACAACTCCAGTAAA
The DNA here is from genome assembly GCA_964566495.1 of uncultured bacterium. Classification (GTDB taxonomy): domain Bacteria; phylum T1Sed10-126; class T1Sed10-126; order T1Sed10-126; family T1Sed10-126; genus T1Sed10-126. Next base: position 5,519 of record CAZMIT010000005.1, read on the forward strand.
AAAAATCAGTTATTTTAAAATCCGCCCTGGGTGGTACGGGGCCTGTGGCTGCGTTCAATATTTTCCAGATCAGGAGGTGTAATTTCGCCCAGGGCCTGGGTCCAGGAGGCCGGAAAATCAAATGAAGGCTGAGCGGCGTCGGCAAGAATATCAGAGGGCAGCGGCCGAATCCAATCAAGCGGCGGCAACCGACGACCGCTGAAGGATTCAGGGGGCGGCTCCACATTTTCTCGATACTCCTCTGTCCACTGCAGGTAACCTTCCGTCAGTTCATCAAGCCGAGCATTTTCATTTGCTAACTCTTCAAAACGTTCGCTGACCTTCTCCCAAACCATCGAGTGTTCAGGCGCCCAGGCCCAGCAACACATAAGAATAGCCTCCCAGACTTCCGGATTTTCATCAAGAAATTCCGGATCGGGAGTTGAGGCATCCCACCAGCTTCCCAGCAGAGCGGCCAGGTCACGAACTGCCTCAGACTGCTCGTCATTTATCCAATGATAATTCCAGAGGGCGTAAAGGGCAGCGGGCAGATGGGGCCAGGTGGCAAGGGGTGGTTTGCTTTCCTCCCAGTGCCAGAGCCGGGAGAGCTGATTATCCCCGCGCGGGAAAGGATACTCCGGGCCGGTCGAGACAGCAAGTATGAGAGCGTGATAACGAGCTGCATCCACCCGACCAAGCTCAGGCTCACGCTGACTGGGAGCAGCACTGGGGATACGAGGAATCAAAATCTCCTGTGAAGAGTCGGTGGAAGTAGGGGTCAGCAACCCCAGCCGTCCCAATCCCTGGTAGAGAAGCGCTGCCTCCAGACCGTCAGCGTTCCACTGGCGAGCTAACAGATTGCCAAATGCCTCCCGATGAGGATCCATCTCGACCGGACCATAGCAGCTGAGCGAAAAAGCCATGACCAGCAGGCGCTCACCAATTAGTCGGCTAATGTTTGCTGATTTTTCACGCCAGGAGGTTTCGCCAACGCGTTCGGCGCCAGCGGCTCGGGGAGCTTCGATAAACGGAAAGAGTGATTCGAAAAACACCGCGTATTTATCCTGCTGATGAATTGCTTCCGTACTTGCCTCCTGAAGCCATTTAACTGCTTCTTTTAATTTTTGAGAGGGAGTGTCGGGCGAGGTCCGATCATCGTAATCAAGTTGCTTGGACTCGTCCTGTTCTGGCCAGGGATAGCGATTAACGTCCTGGTATAGATCCGTCCACTGGTTAGCGTCCGGCTCAAAAGTATTAATTCCTTCAAAAGGAAGAGATAAGTCCTGATTATTAATTTGATTTTGCTGTTCGGATTCCGACATATCTTCCCGGGACTCATCAGTTTTATTTTCAGTTTCAACACTCTGCAGATCAGCAAACTCACCCGCAGCAACCGGTTGCCCGGATTTGGCAGAAGAATCCGAAGTCTCAATTTCATCTTTTTCCCACTCGTCCTTCAGGTTGAACTGGGAGGGGTCAAACTCCCCCGTTGATACATTTTTTTCACCCCTGGTTGCCACAACAACTACGATAACCAGTGCAACTATGGATAAAAGCAAAACAAGAAACGCTGCTGGATTCATTATAAGCACCCCAAAATTATTATAACATCCACTTACTATCGTTGCAGCGGCTTTATGTAAAACAAGCAGAACCTGCCTGCGTTGCGTCAGTGCCGCGCTTGCCGGGGAATGATAGAGAGGTATTCCGCAATCCTGCGAAATACGTCCCTGCCGGGGAGAAACTGAAAGAAACCGAGTATTGTTGGACAGTTAATGAGCCGGTGCAAAAAGCTGCCGCTGCTGCTCCCCCCGTGACGAGCTGAGTGAACATTCGCCACAGCGACCATTCTGGCAGTAGTGTTTGTAAAGAAAAACCGCCCCCTGTTGATGAGCAGCCGAAGGCCAGTCAATCTCCAGCCCAGCCTGGCGCTCAATTATTCGAGTGCGCCGGTTAGAAAGAACGGGCGGGAAATTTAAAAATATTTGCTCCCAGCGGCGTCGACAGGACGTGCGACCGCTAAAAAGAGCTCGCTGATAAAAATAAGGAATTATCACGTTTACAAGAAGTTGATCAAACCATTTTTTTCCAACCGGCGAGGGAACAGAAGCCCGGCGGTCGTCTGAAAAAGTATAGTGATAGCGCCAGTAACTCCGGCTGGGGAATTCAAATTTAGGCAGCAAACGGCGGGCAAACAAAGAGCGCAGGCTATCAGCTTTCAGACAGTCGTCCTCAAGAGAGGACAGGTGCTGACGCCAGTTAGTGGCAAGCCGCCGAGTTGCCCAGCCAAAGGCGAGCCAGCGACGGTAAGGATAACTCTGCGGACGAACCTTTCCGAGCCGCCAGTAGGAAGGGGTCTGAATTAATGATCGTTCATCACCCAGCTCCTGCCGCCAGTAGCGGCGACGACGGTAGATAGAACTATTAAGCTCAGAACCGGATTTTTGTTGAAACCAGCCCCCTTTACCAAGCAGCCAGGCCTCAAGTTCAAGCGGTCGTTTTAACTCAGCGAGCCGTTGAAAGAATATCTCGGGAGGCAGGCGACGGGCAAGGCAGCGAAACTGCCGATGATTGAACGTATAGCCAAGAGCACCAACCAGAGGCTGCCAGAGCCGACGCTCAACGGGGAGACGATACAGACTAACAGCGCGACTATAAAGCCAGCAAAGAGCAGCCCGGCGCAACTGCACAAGTAAACGACGGCTGCCCCTTCCATTAAATTGTTTATAACAGGGATGTTTGACCTGCTGCATACGCTGCAAAAATCGGCGCGGCGAGACAGGTAAATCAAGTTCATCCAACTCATCTGTGAGAGGGATAGTTGGAATTAAGCGGCCATCTTCACGGCGTGCCGGACAATTGTCTGCAGAATGCAAGCAAACCTGGAGAATAACGCTGTTAAAAGCGGGATCGCGGTGGTGAGTGTGGCGATACCAGTCGGCCGGATGCTGATGAATTTCAACTGCCCCCGTCCGCCGGACACCATCGGCAGTAAGGACAACCCCGCGTATATCCGGCCCTGTAGCAGCGGATGGGCGCCCGGCATCAATTACGGTTATGCAGGCGCCGGTAGCGCTGGTAAAATCGTCCTTCGAATCAACCGTCCACTGCCAGAGCCTGGTTATTTCACCTTCAGTGAACCGAACGTCGGGCTGGCTGGCCAGTGTGGCGAGCGTCTGGTTTGGAGAAGACATAGTCTACCACCCCTGTAAATAGACTTGCCTCCTCCAGCCCTAAATTTTGGTTTCAACTGTTTACTTATAATATACGGCATTAGCTGAAGAATATCAATTTTTTCTTTAATAGGGACGCTGATTGCTGTTTCCCGCGAGGCCGGGAGCCTGCAGATTAAAATTCCCCGTCTGAATAATATCAATAAGATCAGCGGCAGAAGAAATAGTTTCAGGAAGGGTAATAAAATACTCACCGACCGGCTCTGCGCTGTGAGCATCACTGGCCGTTATTGGATGAAGATCGTGCTGACGGGCATATTCCAAGGATGACTCGACTTTGCCAGCTTTGGACTGGTTAAAACTGGCCACCTCAATTGCCCGGAAAGGGTAATCGAGGACAAGTTCATCAAAATCCGGGGTAAAACGAAACGGATGAGCTACAAAAGCACAACCGTTGCGCTTCTCTACAGCTGCGGCCAGGGATGCCATATTTTCAATGGAAATTAAGCTGCGATCCGGGCGAGGTAATAGAACAACGACGTGATGGAGGCCGACGGTTATTTCAGCACCAGAGAGGATCAGCAGTTCCGGAAAGGCCCGGCGCAGTGAGCTCAACTCATTGCGGGGCCAGAATTGGTTATGTTCAGTAAGGACCAGCCCATCAAGCCCATGTCCCCGCGCCCGGGTAAGCAGATTATCCGGCGCAATTACCGAGCAGCCGGAAAAGCGAGAGGTATGGGTATGACAGTCTAATTTCAAATAAGAGACCCGCCTACTCTCGCTCCTCCATGGGAATTAGCTCCTGGTTTTGTGGGCCAACGTATTTGGCCCGCGGACGAATCAAGGTGTTTTCGGCGTATTGTTCCATCACGTGACCCAGCCAGCCAACTACGCGACTGGCGGCAAAGATGGTTGTATAGAGGTCGGTTGGTATACCAAGGAGGTAATAAACCGAAGCCGAATAAAAATCAACATTGCAGCGTATCCCCTTCTCTTCTTCCATAAAGTCCTCGATCGCCGTGCTATATTCATGCCAGTGAAGCTGATCCTTTTCCTCGCCCAGTTCCTTACACATTTCCCGCAGGTAGGGAGAACGTGGGTCAATAGTGTTGTAGACGGCATGACCAAAACCCATTACAACTTCCCCGGCGGCGAGCTTTTCCTTAACATAATCAACCGGATCAATTCCACGCTCGTGGATTTCAAGTAACATTTTCATGACCTCAGTGTTGGCCCCGCCATGAATGAGGCCTTTTAGAGCTCCCACGGCCGAGGTTATTGTGGAGTGAATATCACTAAGGGTAGAAGCAGTTACCCGGGCGGCAAAGGTAGAAGCATTAAAGCCATGGTCCGCATGTAAAACCAGGCAGGTATCAAATATTTTCTCCGCCTCTTCGGAAGGACGCTCACCGTTCAACATATAGAGAAAATTACCGGCGTGGCTTAGCTCCGGATCAGGATCGACAGCGTCGAGCCCACGGCGATAACGGTCGAAAGCGGCGATCAGGGTAACCGTTTTGGCGGCAATACGCTGAGCCTTGCGATAGTTGGCTTCCTCGTCCAGGGGCGAGGCCTCACTGTCCGGGTCATAGGCGGCCAGCGCTGAAATTAGTGTCCTTAAAGCGCCCATTGGATGCATGTCGGCGGCGGCTAATTTTTTGGCCAGTTCTTTCACTTCAGAATTCACCGGACGATTTTCCGCCAGTGTTTCACAGGTAGACTCAAACTCTCGGCCAGTCGGGAACTTGCCCTCCCAGAAGAGTTGAAAGAGCTCCTCAAACCGAACCTTGTAGGCGAGATCGTTTATATCATACCCCTTATAAACCAGCTCCCCCTTGTCGCCGTCGAGAAAACTCATTTCCGATTCCGTTAGAACTACGTCCTTCAAACCATCCGACGTCATACTTTAGCCTCCCTGGACTACAAGAATAAAAACTAACCAAAACATAAAAATTAATCAATTGTCCACTTTAAATGCGTAAAAAGTGCTCTTTTGTTTAAAAATAAACAATTTTAACGCTGTAGTTTTCAATTTTAAGACAACTGGACAATAATTTCAACCAAAAATACCAGTGGAAAATTGAAAAAAGTCCGGGTTAGATATTCTCAACGACCCGACGTCCGAACTGGCTGCTTTTAACCTTCTCAGCGTCAGAGAGCTGCCGCGCCAAGTCATAGGTTACGTATTTTTCCTTAAATGTTGCCTGAAGTGCTTGTTTTATCGCGGCGGAAGCCTCAGCCCAACCGATATGGTCAAGCATTTCACAGGCAGAGAGAATCAGGGCCGTGGGGTTCACCTTGTCCTTGCCGGCATGCTTGGGAGCACTACCATGGGTTGGCTCGAAGAGAGCACGTCCATCTCCAAAATTTGCCCCGGGGCAAATCCCCAGGCCGCCAATCATGCCGCCGGCGGCATCACTTATGTAGTCACCGTTGAGATTAGGAAGTGCTAAAACGTCGTAATTAGAAGTGCGGGTTAAAATTTGCTGAAGCATATTGTCAGCAATCCTATCCTTGACCACAAGTGTGCCGTCGGGGGCCTGGCCGTCGTAATTATCCCAGAGTTGATCCTCGGTAATAACTTCTTCTCCGTATTCCTGGTCGGCGACCTCGTAACCCCAATTGCAGAAAGCTCCCTCGGTAAACTTCATAATGTTGCCCTTGTGAACAAGAGTAACTGACTCGCGGTCGTGTTCAAGAGCGTAATCGATGGCCCGGCGAACCAGGCGCTTGGTGGCAAATTCACTGATCGGCTTCAAGCCCAGTCCAACCGGTCCTTCATGAATGCCAGCGGCGCCTAACTCGGTTTCAACAAATTCCCGCACCTGCTCAGCTGCGTTTGTCTCAGCCTCCCACTCAATACCGGCGTAAACATCCTCGGTATTCTCACGGAAAATAACGAAATCAACTTCCTCCGGCGAGCAAACCGGCGAGGGCAAGCCGTCCAGGTAGTAAACCGGACGGACACATGCGTAGAGATCAAGCTGTTGTCGAAGCGCTACGTTCAAACTGCGGAAACCGGCACCAACCGGTGTAGTGAGCGGACCTTTAATGGCAATTCGAAACTCGCGGATTGCGTCCAGCGTCTCGGCGGGGAAAACAGTCCCATACACCTCTTCTGCCGACTCACCGGCATAAATTCGGGTCCAGACTATCTCGCGGTCGCCGTCGTAAACTTTTTCCACTGCACCATCAAGCACCTCACGCATTACCGGTGAGATATCCTTGCCGGTACCATCCCCCTCAATGTAGGGGATAATCGGTTCGTCGGGAACAATTAGCTGCCCGTCCCGGTAGCCTATTTTTTCTCCTCGTTCAGGTATTTCTACGTGTTGATAATCACTCATAGTAATACTCCTCCTGTGGTGTAAAGTCAGTTTTTTTAAGAATTTAATTTACGATCAATTTGGTCACAAACCCAGTGCAAACAGGCGATATGTGCCTCCTGCACGTGAGCAGTGCGAGTCGCAGGAACATTAATTAATTCAACATCCAGCTTTTGCAGCTTCCCCCCCTCAGCATCAGTGAGACCAAAAGTTCGTCCTCCAACTTCAAGAGCAGCTTTCAGCCCCCGAAGAACATTAGGCGAATTGCCCGAGGTACTAATACCTACAAACACATCTTTTGCGTTTCCAAGCGCTTTTACCTGGCGGGAAAAAACTTCTTCAAAGGACCAGTCGTTGCTGACGGCCGTTAAAGTGCTGGGACTGGCAGACAGACTCAGGGCAGGCCGTTGAATCGGCTTGACGTTAAACTTAGCTACCAGTTCAGTGGTAAAATGAAGACTGTCGGTAGCACTTCCACCGTTACCGAAGCTAATAACCTTGCCCCCCTCTTCCCAGGTCTGAAGAATAGCATCACGCAGCTCGACCAATCCAGCGGGCATAGTTTCAGCAAGTCTATCAAAAGTTTTGCTGGCTTCTGAAAAATAATCAGCTTGCATTTTACTCATCCAGCCTTTCGCGGGTCCGCTGTAAGTCGTAACGGGCCCGTAAATTTTCAGGATCGATGTCCAGTGCTTGTTCAAACCGGGCCCGGGCTTCCTCAAAAAGACCGCGGTTAAAAAGCACATAACCGAGAGCGGTCTCGACTCGCGAATCATCGCCGATTAAATCGCGGGCCAGTTCCAGTGTAGAGGTCGCCCGGTTCCAGTCCTCTTTTATTATAAAAACAAGCCCCAGATTGTAATACGCTTGAGGCAACTCATACTCCTCTACTGCCGCTCGATAGCTTTCTATGGCGCGAGTAGTTTCCCCTTCCAGCAGATATGTATTCCCAAGGTGTTTTTTTAAACGAGCCCGCTGCTCAGCCTCTACGGACCGGGCAAGCAGAGAATCATAGCGACTGCGAGCCAACTCCACCGCCCCCCGGCGATAATCGATATAGGCTATCATCTGGTCGGCGAAAAAATTCTCCTCAGCTAACTCCAGCACCCGTTCAAACTGCTGCCGAGCCGCTGTGCGCTCACCGTACCAAAAATAGAGTTTCCCCAGTGTGGTGACATAATCGACACTGTCGGGAGCAATTTCAACAGCATCCCGCAGGGCCTCAATTGCCCCTCCCAGATCATGATCACGGAAATTAGCTACCCCCAGGTTATAAAAAGCCTCGTGATTAGCGGGGTCAAGTTGAATCAGGTTACGAAAGGCAGTCTGGGCTGCAGCAAGTTGATCATGGTTCAAGCCTAATTCGCCCAGACGCCGGTATGTCAACCGCTGGTAATGATCGTCAATCGCCGGGTCGTCAAGGGCAGCATTATAATTTTCTACTGCTTCCGAGGGTCGCCCCTCTTTTTCATGCAGACGACCCAGAGCAAAATTAATTGTATAGCCCTGGTCTGCTACTTCAAGCGCTCTCTCATAAAATTGAATTGCCCTTTCAAAATCATTTACGGCCTGATAGAGGTATCCAAGCTGCAGATGTATATCAGACTCCTGCAGCGGTCCCTCTATGACTTCAACATCCGCCGCCGGCTCCAGCGCGCTGAGAGCGGCTGCAGTGTCGCCCCTCTCCAACCGGGCCAGCGAAAGGTTGTAACGGGCCGTGGGAGTATCCCTCAGAACCAGGGCTTGTTCAAACTCTTCCTGAGCTTCCATGATACGGTTCAAATCCACCAGAGTTCCGCCGCGCAAAAGGGCAAGCTGGTAATTCATCTTCGTCTCTTGAGTATGCTGGCGGGCTGCAGCAAAATCATCTGTTGCAGCCTCTAAATCCTGCCGGTGAAGCTGTGTTAATCCACGGTTAAAATAGAGCAATTCCTCGTAGCCGCCCTCTTCCAGACCACGGCTGTAGTCTGCAACTGCTTGTTCAAAATTACCCTGTTCGGCATGTAAGTTGCCCCGGGCCAGCAAAAAAAGTGAGCGGGGGTCAAGATCGATAGCGGCATCAAAGTCAGAAAAAGCTTCTTCCGTTTTGTCGACCTCGGAGCGAACCCGGGCACGTCGATAATAGGTTTCCGGGAAAGTATCAATGACATCCAGAGAATAACCATACAATTCTTCCGCTTCGTCGAAATTATCCCGAACAGCGCGAATATCGCCAAGGTAGCGATAGGAGAGAGCCGCCGGCTCGTCCATGCCTGAAGTGCCCAGGACACGGCGATACAAACCAAGGGCACGGTCAAGCTCACCGGCCCGGTGAGCTGAGCGAGCCTGGTCGAAAAGTTCCCGCTGCCGGGAACGAGATATTTCAATTCGCTCCCTTAATTGCGCCGGTAATTCAACGTCAACCACCGGTTCTGGATCAGGATGACAGGCATCATCATACCAGTAAAACCCGGCCTCTTCACAGGCCTCCGGGGTCTCAAAATCCTCCGGTTCCGGCTCCTCGGGAACCTCAGGCACGCCAATTATCTGCTGCCAGATTTCCTGGAAAACTGGTTCAAATACCACATAGCCCAGATAGACTCCGGCGGCCAGGGCGGCAATTGAAAGAAACAAAATAAACAGGTGCAGACGCGACTTCATCCACTACTGCCTCGCTTTACCGTCAAAATTGTCCAGAATTCCATTTACAAAAGAGGCCGAATCCTCCGAACCGTATTTCTTAGCCAGTTCCACCGCTTCGTCGATTACTATAGGCTTTGGAGTTTCGGACCAGAAGAGCTCGTAAGTCCCTAACCGAAGCAAGACACGCTCAACCGGATAAACCCTATCAAGTCGCCAGTCCTCGAGCTGGGACTCGATTTTATTGTCGATTTCTTCAAGGTGTTTTCCCGTTCCCTCAACAAGAGTCCTGGTAAAATCGGAATTATTATCAGGACTATAATCACCACTTACTTCCCTGGCATACAGTGTCTTGAAGGCCTCTTCCCGGGCCTTAGAACGAGACATTTAGTTCTCTAACTCACTGTAGACACTGGATTGACGAACCAGGGCTCGCGCCGCGTCGGAACCTTTATTGCCCGCTTTAACGCCAGCCCGATTGACAGCTTGCTCAACGGTGTCCGCAGTTATAATACCAAAGACAACCGGCAGCTCAGACTCGTAACTCAGTTTTCCAACGCCCCGGGTCACTTCTGAAGCAACGTAGTCAAAGTGGGGGGTCTCGCCGCGGATTACAGCACCCAGGCAAATAACCCCGTCATATTTTCCACTTTCAACTACGCGGCGGGCCAGACCGGGAATTTCAAAACTACCGGGAGCTTTATAAACCTCCACGTCCTTTTTGTTGACGCCACACTTCTCAAGCATATCAAGGGCGCCGCGCTTGAGCTGGCCGGTAATCATGTCGTTAAATTCAGCCATAACTACGCCCACCTTTAACCCGCTACCATCAAGGTCGCCTTTAATTTCCCTAATCACAACTGATCATCCTTCCTCAAATTGATTTAAAAGATGCCCTAACTTTTCCTTTTTTGCCTGCAGATACTCCTTATTAACTTCGTTTGACTTTATTTCAAGCGGCAGTCGGTCAGTCACCTTGAGGCCATAACCCTCAAGTCCGATAATTTTCCGGGGGTTGTTAGTCAGTAATTTTATAGTAGAAAGCCCCAGGTCATCAAGAATTTGAGCGCCAACGCCATAATCTCTCAAATCCGGGTTAAAACCAAGTTCTTTGTTAGCCTCAACCGTATCCAGACCGCGATCCTGCAGGTCATAAGCTTCAATTTTATTGCAAAGACCAATCCCCCGTCCCTCTTGAAGCAAATACAACAGAACTCCCTGGCCACGGTCCTCGATCTTTTCCAGAGCCAGATGAAGCTGAGGTCGGCAATCACAGCGTCGACTGCGGAAGACATCGCCTGTTAAACACTGCGAGTGCACCCTGACCAGCACATTATCTGCTCCCTTAATTTCGCCTTTTACAAGAGCCAGGTGTTCCCGATCCCGCAGCCGATCATGGTAGGCAATGGCTTTAAATTCCCCAAAACCGGTGGGAAGAGTGGTTGCGGCCATCCGTTCAACATGTTTTTCGGTTCGCCGGCGGTAGCGAATCAAAGCTTCTATGGAAATCATTTTAAGTTCATGCTCGGCGGCAAAATCTTTCAGTTCGCTCCGCCGGGCCATGGTGCCGTCGGCGCTCATTATTTCACAGATAACGCCGGCCGGCCGCAGACCAGCCAGGCGGGCGAGATCAACAGCCGCCTCGGTATGACCGGCCCGCTTTAAGACGCCACCACGTTCAGCCTTGAGCGGAAAAACATGACCGGGACGTTGAAAATCCTCGGGACCACTCTCCGGGTCCACGGCCGTTTGAATCGTCAACGCCCGATCGTGGGCGCTGATTCCGGTGGTAGTTCCCTCCCGGGCGTCAATGGAGACAGTAAAACCAGTGTCCAGGTGGTCCGTGTTGTCCGGTACCATGGAGGGCAGCTGCAGACGTTCAAGATCGGCCGGGGCCATTGGCAAACAGACCAGACCCCGCCCCTCCTTGGTCATAAAGTTTATCGTCTCCGCGGTGACCTGCTCGGCGGCTACTACCAGATCACCTTCGTTCTCTCGCGATTCGTCATCAACTACAACTACCATTTCACCGCGTTTGATCGCTTCTATGGCCGCCTCAACCTGTTCTATTTTATCCTTATAAGCCATCTTATCACCGTTTGAAAGCCCGCGAAAGCTCACGCAGGCTAAAATCAGATTCAGTTTGGTCTGTTATCCAAAAATTATAGAGATAGCGCGCCAGTGTATCAACTTCAAGGTTCATCTTCTGGCCGGGTTTACGCGCCCGCAAGGACGTTTCCTGGTATGTATGTGGCACCACCTGGACGGTTAAATTTTCAGCGCTTACTTCAGCTATTGTGAGGCTGATACCATCGAGCGCTATCGAACCCCGCGGGGCTAAAAAGGGACGCAGTTCGTCGTCATAGTCGGTAACCAGCCGGTAACCAGAGGAGCGCTTATCCAGGGCAATTATACTTACCAGAGCATCAACATGCCCACTTACATAATGACCCTCCACACGCTCACCAACAGCCAATGAAGGCTCCAGGTTTACAAGCCGCCCCGGGCTGGCAGCTCGTAGTGTTGTCTTAGCTTCCGTAGTCTCAGCCAGCTCAACAGCCACGCTGTCGCTCCCCCTTTCCACCACAGTCAAGCAAACTCCGTCAACGGCAAGACTGTCACCAACCTCGGTGTTAAAATCTTGAAAAGCTTCAGAGTATAGCCGCAGCTTCACAGTACCTGCGGAACCAGGCTCGCGAGCAGTTATTTCAGCTGTTGCCTTAATTAGTCCGGTAAACATCAGCTAAAACCTCAGATCTGCTAAATTCTTAAATTAACCCCCGAAAGTTTTCAACAACTTCGTCATGTAATTATTTAGCGCCTTCACTGTGGTTCTCGGAACAAATGGTGTCCCGGTAACAACGTCCGTGAGGTCTTGACCGTCATTCCCGTGGAAACGGGAATCCAGCGGCTTTGAATTTAATAGGTCTAAAGTCAACGTCAAAGCCACTGGATTGTCCGGTCAAGCCTTGAGGCGTTATTCGTTCCGGACAATGACGTTCAATCCCACAACACCCCGAGGGCGCTAAACGGCTACCTCTTCATTATCCGGGGCAAATCAAAGCATACCAAAAAATCTCCCCGTCAGTCCTTTACCAGTAAAGAACTGGATTAAGGGGAGAAAAGAATTTTGCCGCCCCCCGGTATGTTTAGAAGACGAATAATTTACGCTAAGAAACACCTGTATAAAAGGATATAATACGAAACGAGCTCTGGCGAGGTTTTCACCCCCTAAATTCGAGACCGGTCAGCTGCTGCCTCAGGCGAGGATGGGGCGTTAAATGTAGACCGCCGCAGCGCAAAGACTGCCGGGAGATACGGCGCACATAAATATCTTCCCCAAATCGCCGTTGCTCCAGCAACTTAAATCGCGGGGCATTATAGACTTTTTCAGTTTTATCGCGAAGCTGAGCGCTGCGCACACCACTGCCCAGTACGTGACCACAGTTGAAAAGGTGAAGCTCATTTAAGAGCTGCGAAGATATTAAATCACCCACGATACCGCCGCCGCCTTCAACCAGGATACGCCCAATATCAACTTCATAAAGACGGCTCAACACTTCCGGCCAGCGATAACGGCCGTCGTGCAGTTCACACTTGATCAAAGTAAGGCCACGCTCCAACAGCTGTTGTTCAACCCCGACGGCTGTCCGGCAGGGGATGACCAGTATTGTGTCAGCAGCGCGCTCTGACAATAAAGTAAGTCCTCCGGGAAGAGAATCAGGCCGGGTGGTAATGACAACAGACCGGGGTTGAGGTTTTCGACCGGTGACGCGATCAGTCAGACTGGGGTCGTCACGGCGGACCGTCTCCGCACCAACCATGACGGCGTCAACGCGAGAACGAAGCAAGTGGGTGTGGTGGCGGCTTTCCGGACCGCTAAGCCACTGGCTGTGATGGGTTTTGGTAGCAATATAGCCGTCCACGGAAAGAGCCAACTTAGCTTCCAACCAGGGCATTCCGGTGCATTGGTTGTAAAAATAAGCACGATTCAACCAGCGGTATCGAGAGCGCTGAACCGGAGTTACGACTGACCGTCCAGCCTCCAGTATTTTTTTCATTCCCCGCCCCTGCACCTGTGGGTGCGGATCAACATGGGCAAAAGTCACAGCCTCAAGATCAGTCGCAAGAATACGATTAACACAGGGCTCTGTTTTACCCCTGTGTACACAGGGTTCAAGCGTACAATAAAGTTCGAGTCCCTGCAGCGACCCGGAGTATTTGTCCAACAAGGCGGCTTCCGCGTGGGGGCCCCCAAACTCGCGGTGTGCGGCCAGATCGATCAACTCACCGTCCTTGACCAAACCGGCGGCAACGAGCGGGTTAGTATGAACCGCCCCTTCGCCGGCCAGGGCACGCGCAAATAGCAATTCCATGATTTCTTGACGCCGATTATTCAATTTTATTCCTCCCCCGCAGCAAAATTCTCGGCCAACAGGGCGTCACAATAGACCTCCGGAGAAAACGGAGCCAGGTCGTCAAGCGTCTCCCCGGTACCGACTAACTTGACTGGAACCTGGAATTTATCTGCAGCACTTAGCACAACGCCCCCACGAGCAGTACTGTCCAATTTGGAGAGAACAATGCCGCTTACCGGTAGCTCCTCTGCATATTTTTCTACCTGCTTAATGCCATTTTGTCCGGTTGACGCATCAATAACGAGCAGAGTTTCAGCCGGCTCGCCGGGCATTTTGTCGGCCGTAACCCTGTACATTTTATTTAGCTGATCCATTAGATCTCCGCGGGTATGCAGACGCCCGGCAGTATCCACGAAAAGATAATCAACTCCGCGTCCTTCAGCCGCCTCAAGTGCGTCGTAAACAACGGCGGTTGGATCGCCACCTTTCTGGTGAGCGATAATATCAACTCCCAGACGCTCCCCCCACTCCTGCAACTGTTCAATGGCGGCCGCTCGAAAAGTGTCAGCAGCGGCGAACAGAATCTCCCCGTCAAGTTTATGAGCCAGCTTGGCCATGCTTGTGGTCTTACCACTCCCATTCACTCCAACAAAGAAATAGACGCTCGGCGGCGAGGAGCTCTTTTGAAGCCGGGCGCTGCCCGCGGAAGCAAAAATTTCATTAATCTGCTGCCGCAAAAATTCCGTTCCATCTGCACTGGCGCTCCCATCTCGCAGCGGCGCGAGCAATTTTTCGACCGTTTCCAGACTGACGTCACTTTTCAACAGGGCCGCTTCCAGGTCGTTGATAGCTTCGGCCCCCAGACCGCGGCCCGGCCACAATTTTTTTACACCGTCCCGAAATTTGCCCAACGCTCCCTTGAGTTTGCTTTTTTCTTCTCTTTTGTCATCGCCAAAGATTGCCATAATATCACCTTCCGGAACTATAAAATTTGATAACTTCATCACAACGCAGGAATTATAATAAAAAGCAGGATCAGTTGCCAGCCTTTGACAAGTATGAAAGAATATTGAACAGGTACCTGTTTAGCGCCCCCCCTTAATCCCCTCTCCCACACTGGGGGAAAGGGTTAGGGAGAGGGGGTAAACTGGATAAATGAACCCCCTCTTTTGTATTTTCTCCCCCAATGGGAGAAAAAAGATGGGAACGCTAAACAATTACTTGAGCAGTTAAACAAATTGTAACCTGATAGGTGATAGATAATGCGTACTCCAGACAGCAAATTTTTGATACGCCTGCTCTCGGCAGCAGAAGACGTGCAGGAGTTTTACAACCTGCTGGCAGAATGGTTCACGGAAAATATCGAGAAAGAACCGCTACTTTTTTACCGCCCCTACCCGCTGGTAGAACTATATGGAGGCGACCCGCAGGTTGCAGAGGTGGAGGTGCTGAGGGGAGAAATAAAAAATTCTCCCGGCCGACAACAAATAGAGGAGCTTTCCAAACAGCGCCAGGGACTGATTAACGAAGAGCACGAATTAACCCACCTGAGTGCCGAAAGCTGGTTCGGGGCCCTGGAATATCCGGGGGCGGAACTAGTTTTTCTTAAAGAACGTTATAACCCACTCCAGCTTACCCTGCAGTTTGGAAGAGATTTAATCCGAAAAAAACAGACGACTCAGATTGGGGCTCTGGTCCTGGCGGCCCAGGAATTAAAAGCTGACCTGGGGGAAGTGACACAGTTCCTACTAAATCGTCTGGCAAGCCTGTTGAATGCGGAAGAAACCGCGTTCTATGTTCCACGGGGCCGCAACTATAAGCTGCGCAACGCTAATGGATTCTCATACCGTGACTGCCCAAAGCGACAGACTATTGCCGGGAACCTGATTGAAGAGAGTCGCCTGAGCGAGGAAGAATTTATAATAACAGAAGACCCTGACGACGGCGAAGTGATATATTTACCGCTGGATTCAGGAATTGAACGACTGGGTCTGCTTGCCGCCTTCAAACCCGGAGTGGACGAAGCCACAATTAACGCCCACCACCCTTATCTGTCCACACTGGCTGAGCTCGGCGGACTTCTCGTTCACGAGGCTTCTTTCGCCGAACAGGAGGGAACCCGAGCTCTGGAAGACAAGCTAACCGGTTTAAGAAAGGAAAAATATTTTCGGGAACGCATCCGCGAAGAGGTTGAGCGGGGACGGCGTTACGATGTCCCGTGCTCGCTCTTACTGCTTGACATAGATAATTTTTCCGACCTGAACGAAAAATTTGGTGAACGAGTCGGTGATGCAATTTTGCGAGAAACCGGCGAACTTTTTCAGAACAGCTTTAGAACTGTGGATATCACGGCCCGATTAAGCGAAGACATATTTGGCCTTTTGCTGACTAACACGCCTCTTGAAGCCGCTCTTAATGCCGCCGAGAGACTTCAGAGGCTGGCGAGTGAACCAATCCTTGAACTGGATTCAAATGAAATAGAGATTAATTTCAGCGGCGGACTGGCGGGCTACCCGGAGGATGGCAAAGAGGGGGACGAACTGTTCAAACAGGCCCGGCTGGCACTTTACCAGGCGAAAAAAAGAGGCAAGAACAAAATCTTTTCCACAGGGGATCTATCCTGAATTCCAGATAGTTCAGGAAACAATATCTTCTCCCCCGTCACAACAAATTACATTTCCGGTAACAAATCGACTTTCCGGACGAACAAGTAAGCCAATCAGGTCACCAACGTCTTCAGGTTCGGTCAAACGACCGGAGGGGTTCCTCTTTTTGGCTTCGGAGATCATATTTTCGTTACCCGGTATCTTCCGCAAAGCCGGCGTGTCAGTTACACCCGCCTGAATAGCATTAGCAGTAATTTCTTTATCACCAAGTTCATAGGCAAGCTGACGAACATTGGCTTCCAGAGCCGCCTTGGCCGCTGAGACGGGTCCATAGTAGGGCCAGACAGTGCTACCACCGGCGGAAGTCATGGCAAATATTCTACCGCCCGACCGCATCAAATTATTTTCCACCAGCTCCTGCGTCCAGTAGACCAGGCTGCTGGCCATAACGTCAAGCGTCATATCCATTTGTCGTGGTTCAACCAGGTCGTCGTCACCCCCGTTAACAAATTTCTTCAGAGTGCCAAAAGCCAGCGAATGCATGAGAACTCTCACCGTGGTGTTCTTATCGACTTTTGCTTCCAACTCTTCTCTAACTTTGTCGCGGGTCCGCTCCTTCGCCGCGTTACTGTTAAAAAACTCCACCTCGGCTCCCAGTTCTTCAAGTTCTTCTATTAGCTTGTTGACACGATCCATGTCCGACTTTCTATCAAAATGAACACCGGCGATGTTCATTCCCATCCCCGCCAGCACTCGAGCCGCGGCGGCTCCAAAACCACTTGAACTACCCAAGATTAGAGCCCATTCTCCGTCTAATTGCTTCATCTTTAATCCTCCTGTTTTCTGTAAATCTTTCTTCTTTTGAAAATAAAAGTATTCAAATTTAAAAATTTTTGCAATCCTTCTACTTTAAGAATCCTTACTATAACAGAATTTCGCCTGACTATCCAGCAAAAAGTTTACCACAACCTTCCAACGGTTTCATTACTGCCGGCAACGGATCAATTCCCGGCTGATGTTGTTTGCTCCCAGGCTCGTCATTGCAAAACTCAGCCCCACAACCTATTTTCGTAATTGTTTAGCGCCTACTGCCAAATGCTGTTTAGTTCGTCATCCCGGCACCCGAGCCGGAATCCATCTTGACCCGGCCTATGCATGAACCCTATGCATAGACCGCCCAAAGGTCCGCCCATTCATCAAATGGGCGGGGTTAACCCACCCAGCCCCCCCAGCTCTTTCCAAGTAAAGGGCTGGGGAGATGGGTGTCCTTCGGACGGATAATGCACGACAGTTATGCGGTCGTGCATTATCCGGGCTTGAATTTCCGGCGGTCATCGAATAAGACCATTCCTCCTTTTTTTCCCACCTTGACGGGGTGAAAGACAAAGAGGGGTGAAAAAAAGGATGACGGAGAAAATTTTTTAAGTTCACAGAGCAGAATTGAAATACAAAATAGCAGAGAGGAGAGATATGAGCTAAAAAAAGGGCGGCGAACTAAACCGGCGGGGATTCCCTCAGAGCAGTTAACTGGCTGTTAGAAACGACCTCGTAACTGAAATTTTTCTGAGCCAGCAGATCACTCTGCTCGTCGTCAGGCGACTGCGAGAGAAGCATACGGTCAACATCATTTTGGGCCAGTATATCCAGGACGAGCGAGAAGCGGCCTCGTTGATGTTTTATCGCCGGGTTGAGAATAAATTTTTCCGAGACAAGCTCTCCCTCACCGTCAAAAATCATCAGCCCCAGGTAGCGACCATTAGCCGGATTGTTGGCCAATTCCTGCAAGTTAGTTTTAACTGAAAAACCCAGGGTTATTGTATCGGTAGTCTTCTTAACCATAACACGAGGCGAGGAGATTTTGGGATGGGCAGATAATTTTTCCGCTAATTCTTGCTTTAAATCAGCTCCCGCTTCCTGGTCAAGATCGCTATCAACCGTGGCTTGAATAAAGAGCTTATCAGTCATTTTTAATCAGGTTACATACCGTGTTGAGCCAGACTGTCCTGCTGCGCGTTAAGATCGGCCATCATCGATTCCATGTGTATGAATTGACGTTCCAGGGTCTGCTGACGGTTTTCAACGTAGTCCATTCGACTGTCAATTCTATCCTGCAGGTTATCAATCCGGTTATTAAAGCCCTCGTCGCGCGCTTGAAATATGCCGTCCTGGCTGTCGGTCATCCCCTCAAGGTAGTTGTCCAGCCGGGTCATGACGCCGTCCTGTTCGTCGCCGGTCGACTCGTCAGCCATAAACAGATCCTGAACCGCTTCCGGGTTATCCTGGAAAACTTCCCGAAACTCCGACGCATTAAACTGCAACATCCCCTGGTCCGATTCAGAAGCTGTTCGGGGATCAACCTGTTCAATGCCCACGTCCCCCAAGGCCTCTATACCGCCCTCACTACCGGTAGCATCGGCGTAACGCCCGGTGATCATGGTGGCCATCTGGGTGCGCAGGTTGCGGGGCGTAGACTCGCCGACAAAAATACCGGAATCTCGTTCTTCCTCGTCCGCACCAGGAGCATCAGGAACATCTACCTGGTTGCGTTCGTTGATAAAACTTATAATGCTATTGTATTGTTCGACAAAGTCGGACACCATGCCCACAACTTCGTCAACATCCTCGAAGACTTCGACTTCCACCGGGTTATCGGGCGCGTGGTCCTCCGAGGTATGGAGCTCCTGAAGGTCCAGCTCAATTCCGTTGAACTCAATCGTATTACCGCTGGCCGTTACGGTATCGCCGTTAATAGTCGCCTCAGCGTCACTGCCCGCCTCGTATTCACCGGGATATACGTGACCACTATCTTCACCCTCTTCGCGCAGGTGCAAAACATCAGCTAAATTTCCGTCTACATCCTCGACTTCAATATCGCCGGCACCCGGTTCTTCAGCTTCAAGCGTAACCCGATCCGTGGCCTCGTTGTAGGAAACATTAACTCCCTCGACTTCAGAGTCCATGCGAGCTATTACATCCGAGAGTGAATCCTGGTCGTCCCACTCGACCGTCGTGTTGTTGATCTGTATCTCACCGTCGGCCTTAATTGGTCTCCCGGTCGCGGTCTCTGCCAACGGTGCCGTGGAATCCAGGGAAAGCAAATTTTCACCGTGGTCACGTTGACTGTCAGTAAAATAGTGGTAGCCAGTACCTAAATTAAAACCTACTCGCTGAAAGAATCCATCATCTTCTTTATCCCGTAACTGAAAATTCCTCCCCCCGGTGGTATCATCGCTTGATTTGCCTGGATGTAGTGTAAACCTGTCGTTTGACGAGTGATACTGCAGCTCCATTCCCCAGTGATCCTCCGGATTATCCATTTCCGAACGATCAGCAGCACCGCCGGTATATTCCACCAGCGCGGCGTCGTCATCGAGGTCTATTGTCGGGTCGTTAACCAGCTCCATCAAGTGGTCAAAATCATCCACCGAATCCAGGTCAATACTAATCCCATACTCATCCTCAGCCTCGTCTGAGTGAGCATGCTGCCGGATATCGATATCCGCGTTTCCCTCGCCGGTGGTCTGCACCTCGTAGCGGAGCTGCTCGAGAAATTCACTTGACCCTGTATCCAGGGGACCGTCCTCGCTAACCAGAAAGTCACTGCGCGAGGTAATATCAGCACCGTTGTGATCCCCGGCCATTTTCTTGTTCTGAACGAAGGCACCGCTTCGAACCTGGGCGGTGTCGGCAAGCTCCTCCACAAATACCTCGTGTGTCCCCGGGGTGGCCTGGTTTTCATTAACTACAGTTGCATCCAGGACATCTTCGTGGGTATTAGAAATATCAAGGGGCTCAAAATTACTGGGATCGGTAAGATCTGCGGCGCGCGACTGAAGGCTGGCGGTACGGTTGTTTAAATCACGGTAAGCATCCTGTAGCTCTTCGGTCTCTTCAATCCGGTCCTCGTAACGCTGGATGGGCCGCGCTTCTATCTCCATCATCTGGTCAATTATCTCGCCCCAGTCCATGCCCGAGGACATTCCGGTCATCTGTATGCCACTCATAAATAAAACCTCCCTGTTAAATCATCCCATTGCACCAGGTTAAATTTTCCTTCCTCCAGTGAAGGACCTGGAGTTTCATTAGAGTTTCATTGAAGTTAATCGACAGCTTTTAAAAAAACTTAAGCTTTTTTTATAACACCGGTACATAACATAAGGGGTCAGGGGGGAAATTGCAAACAATAATTTCAGGTGCGGGGGATTAACTCTTCTCGCCCCGGGCCAACGGAGACGTAGCTAATTCGGATATCAAGCTGATTTCCGATAAAATTAACGTAATCCCGGGCCTCAACCGGCAGATGGCTGAAGTCACGGCAGTCACTTATTTCTTCCGACCAACCGTCAAAAGCCTCAGTAACCGGCTCAATTTCTTCCAATTTTCCGCTTTCAGCAGGAAATTTTGTCAATAGCTCGCCACCAGACCGATAACCGGTGATCACCTCGAGTTCCGGAAGACCGGAGAGTATGTCCAGTTTGGTCAGGGCCAGATCGGTAAAACCATTGACGGCACAGGCGTAATTCATTTGCATAAGATCAAGCCGGCCACAGCGACGCGGCCGACCGGTGGTAGCTCCAAACTCACCACCCTTTTCGCGTAGATATTCGCCCCGCTCCCCCTCCAGTTCGGCAGGAAACGGGCCCGCGCCGACACGAGTTGTGTAGGCCTTGGTTACGCCAATGATTTTATCCACCTGGTGTCCGGGAAATCCACTCCCCGTTACGACTCCACCAATTGTCGGATTGGAAGAGGTCACGTAGGGGTATGTCCCAAAATCCAGGTCAAGCATGGTCCCCTGGGCACCTTCGAAAAGTAGTTTTTTATTCTGCTGCCGGGCACGGCGCAAAAACTCGGGACTATTTACAACCTGGTCCTGCAATTTTTCATAGTAACGACAGTATTCGCCGGCGAGCTGCTGAACAGAACTCCCCTGCCAGCGGCCGTATTCGGCTTCAAATTTAGCTATACTTGCCCGACAGAAGTCAAGTACTTTCTCGCGGTCGGCAAGGTCACAAATTCGCAGTCCTCGCCGCTGAACTTTATCGACGTAAGCCGGTCCAATCCCCTTCTGGGTCGTACCTATTTTAGAAGAACCTCTATCTGCTTCTTTGCGGGCGTCTGTTTCACAGTGAAAAGGCAAAAGGACATGAGCTCGAGCGGCAACACGCAAGCGCTGATGCACCGGAACGCCTATGCTATCCAGTTCTTCTATCTCTTCAAACAGCTCCCGCAGGTTAACGACAACACCGGGTCCAACCAGTGAGACGGTTTCCGACTGCAAGATGCCCGAAGGGATAAGATGCAGGACGTATTTTTCATCGTCGACAACAACTGTGTGTCCGGCATTGCTGCCCCCCTGAAAGCGGACGACCACGTCTGCTTCAGCGGCAAGACGATCAACAATTTTCCCCTTGCCCTCGTCGCCCCATTGAGCCCCTATTACTGCTTTTGTTTTAGATTGCATCACTTTTTAATATCCTTTCTATTTCCAGCGCCAGACCAGTGGCTGGCATCTCAACGCCATAGGAGCTGTAGAGCTCATCATAGCGACCACCGCCGACAACCGGCTTGCCGGTACCCGGCACCAGTGCTTCAAATACGAGACCTGTGTAATAGTCAAGATCACGAACAACCCCGAGGTCGATGCTCACCACTTCGGCCAGGCCGGCCTCTTTTAATTCTTGATAAAGTTTTTCCAGATAGCGCAGTGCTCGATCAGTCTGTTCCGAATGATTTTTAATTTTATTTGCCGTTTTAAAGACCTCTTCGCCCCCGTAAAGCTCGGGCAGTGTCACCAACGCCTCTTTTCTTTCAGCGGAAAGGTCGGCCGAAGAAAGCGTTGCCGACAACTCCGCCTGGTTTTTCCGGTGGATACATTTCCATATTTTTCGCTCCAGTCCCGAGCTTAGACCCAGATCGAAAATTAATCCCTGGTAAACTCCCACGTGACCCAGGTCGACGATATATTCCTCAAGTTCGCAGCAGTCCAACATCTTAAACATGAAAAAGAGCAGATCACGATCAGCCTCAAAGCAGTTGCTCCCAAGGATTTCAGAGCCAAACTGCTGGAACTCGCGGGCCTCGCCGCGCCGGAGTTCAAAATCTCTGAAACTACGACAGCAGTAACAATAACGACCGGGGAGACTTTCTTTTTCAAGACGTCCGGAAAGAATTTTTGCCACCTGGGCGGTCGCGTCTGGCCGTAAAGCCAGGCGCTCTCCTTTACCGTCATAAAACTGGTAGGTGCGAGCAGCTAAAAAATCACTCACTCCACGGGTGATTGAATCGTAGTAATCAATAGTAGGCAGGTCCAGTTCGGAAAAATCGTGCTGGTGAGCAAGATCAAAGAGCCGATTGATGAGCTTTCGTTTCTGCCGGCTTTTTTCCGGCAGATATGCTCTAACCCCCGCCGGTAAAAGTGTTAGTTCACGCTCCACGTTTTCCATGCTGTTCTCCCTTAAGCCCAGCGGTTATTATTCAAGCACTCTCTTTTTCTTCGCGTTCGCCCGGGTAGACCCGTATCGGCTTTTCTTCACCGCGGATCGCCTCGGCGGTGACAACGCACTCCTCGACGTTATCGTCATCCGGCACTTCATACATTATGTCCAGCATCGACCGTTCAATTATCGCACGAAGTGCTCGAGCTCCCGTGTCGCGATTAATAGCTTCGCTTGCTACCTCGCGCAGGGCATCCGGAGTAAATTTAAGATTTACATCCTCAATTTGGAAGAGTTTTCTATACTGGTCCACGAGAGAATTACGTGGTTCCTGCAGGATACGAACCAGGTCATCTTCGTCCAGTTTATCCAGCGTAGTTGTGACCGGAATGCGACCGGCCAGTTCAGGAATAAAACCATACTCCAGCAGGTCTTCGGGTTCAACCTCCTTCAGAATTTCCATACGCTCTTTTTCACTCAAGGAAGAGACATCAGAACCAAAACCAACAACATTCTCGTTCAAACGACGTTCAATAACCTCTTCCAATCCGACAAAGGCTCCACCACAGATGAAAAGAATGTTGTTTGTATCAATCTGAATGTATTCCTGGTGAGGATGTTTGCGACCACTCTGTGGCGGCACGTCAGCCACGGTACCCTCAATAATCTTCAGTAGGGCCTGCTGTACCCCCTCGCCGCTGACATCGCGAGTAATCGAAGGGTTGTCAGCCTTACGAGCGATCTTGTCGATTTCATCGATGTAAATTATACCTTTCTCCGCCTCGTTGAAGTCAAAGTCAGCGGACTGGATTAGACGCAGGAGAATGTTTTCAACGTCTTCGCCGACATAACCGGCTTCAGTTAAAGCTGTGCTATCGACAATGGCAAAAGGGACCTCAAGAATATCGGCTAACGTCCTTGCCATCAGTGTCTTCCCACAGCCAGTGGGGCCAATAAGAAGTATATTGCTCTTCTCGACCTCCGTTTCATCGGTTGACTGTTTGGGAGAAAAAATACGTTTGTAATGATTATAGACAGCAACTGAAATGACTTTTTTGGCACGTTCCTGGCCAACAACGTATTCGTTCAGGTGTTCAAAAATCTTTGCCGGTGTCGGCAATTTGAACTCCTCGTCGTCAGCTTCTTCGGGCAGATCCTCAGAAACAATCTCATTGCAGACCTCAATACACTCGTCACAAATGTAGACGCTGGGACCGGCAACAAGCCGCTTTACCTCCTCCTGTTTTTTTCCACAAAATGAACACTGTAGATCCTTCTCTTCATCACCGTAACGAAACATTGCTTACCGCCTCTTTTTATTTGAGTTATAATTTTTCCATAATTAACACAGTTACAACCGCGTCGAGAAGAATATTATTCCTCTTCCTCGCTTACCTTCTCCTCAACTTCAGCACGAGATTCAAGCACCTCGTCAACAAGACCGTATTCCAGGGCTTCCTCGGCGCTCATAAAATAATCACGATCAATGTCTTCACGAATCGTTTGCTCGTCGTTACCAGTATGCCGCGAAAGAATATCAATAATTTGTTCTTTAATTCGCAGCAGCTCCTGGGTTCTAATTTCTACGTCGGTTGCCTGCCCCTCGGCGCCACCAAGTGGCTGATGAACCATAAATCGCGAGTTGGGCAGGGCGTAGCGGTGCTCCGCGTCGCCGGCAGCGACAAGCATGGCACCCATGCTAGCGGCTTGACCAACACAGATCGTGTTCACCGTAGGCTTCACGTATTGAATAGTGTCGTAAATAGCCAAGCCGGCAGTTACTTCGCCACCGGGGCTGTTAACGTAAACGTATATATCCCGTTCAGGGTTGTCGGCTTCCAGAAAAAGCAGCTGTGCCACGACGGCGTTAGCTTTTTCCGACTCAACCGGTCCACTCACAAAAACAATCCTGTCCTTGAGCAAACGGCTGTAAATGTCATAAGACCGTTCACCCTGCGGGGTCTGTTCAACTACAAATGGTATTGTCATCTCTGAATCACTCCTCCTCGTCTGCCTCTGCAGACTCTGGTTCTTCTATTTTAACTTCGGCTTTCTCTATCAAGTAATCAAGTACCTTTTCGTCTCTCTGCTGATGACGTAGATTGTTCACAAGTTCTTCACCGCCGTATTGCTCCATAAATTCATCCCGATCCATCTGTATATCCATCTCGGCGAGCCAGTCGTCAAGATATTCTTGAAATTCCTCGTCAGTTATTTCGATCTCCTCTTTCTGTGCTATTGCCTGGAAGCTCAGTGTCAGCTTAATTCGACGGCGCGCCTCAGGTTCCACCTGTTCCAGCATTTCCTCTCTGCTCATGTTCTCACGTTCAAGATAGTCTTCAAGCGTCTGACCTTGAGAGCTGAGCTGATTTTCAAACTGCTCAACCATGTGCTCTTTTTCGTTTTCCAGCATCCCCTCAGGTATCTCCAGGCTGACGTTTTCCAGCAGCTGATCATAAACCTGGTTGGCCAGGGTCTGCCGACGGTTGTCCTCGGCCATGTCTTCAAGTCGCTCCCGCACATTATCTCTCAGGTCTTCGAGACTATCAGCCCCCATCTTTTCTAAAAAATCATCATCGGTTAACTCGGGCGACTCCTGCTCCTGTATTTCCTTGACGTCAACCTCAAACCAGACGTCCTCTCCAGCCAGGTTGTCGTCAATAAAATCATCAGGAAATTTAACGCGAACGCGACATGTTTCACCAACGTTAGCTCCGATGATTCCCTCGGAGACGTCGTTCATCAGGTCGCTTGTCTCAGCTCCCACCTCCAGAATTGTATCCTCCTCTGAAGAACCGGGGATAGGCTGGTTTGAGTTGTCAAACCCCTGCAGATCAACCTTTACAAAATCCCCCTCCTGAACCGGCCGGGTGATGGGAATCGGTTTGAATTGCGAAGCCTCCCCGGTTAAATCTTCCAGCTTTTCCTCTACGTCCTCGTCAGTAACTGACCAATCGCGGGTCTCCAGCTCAAGCCCGGTGTAGTCCGACTCTTCCAGCTCCAGCTCGGGCTGCACTTCAACTTCCACCTTCAGGTAAAAGCCCTCGTCAAAATTAAAATCCAGTATTTGCGGGTCGGCAACCGGACGGAGGTCCTCCCGCCGATAAACTTCACGGCAGGCGTGGGGAACCAGTCGCTGCGCCATATTGTGCTGAAGCTGGGGCTTGTATTTGTTTTCAATCATACCCGGCGGAACGCTCCCCTGACGAAAACCGGGTTCTTCAATCTCTTCCTGCAGATCGTTGACCGCCGCCTGCTTAGCTTCTTCAACTGTTCCCGGGGGAACTGTAACTTCAAACTGTACTTTAGAATTTTCGGGCTCTTCTACATTTATTTGCCAATCTTCTTCTGTCACTGTTATCTCCTCCGTATATACGTGTTGCGGGTTACGAGTTGCGTCCACTTTCCCAGTTTCATACTTTCACACTTTCCCACTTTCCCACTTTCATACTTTCACACTTTCCCACTTTCACACTTTCATACTTTCACACTTTCCCACTTTCACACTAACAATGCGAGGGGCGGGACTCGAACCCGCACGCCGTGAAGGCACAGGATCCTAAATCCTGCGCGTCTGCCAATTCCGCCACCCTCGCGGTTATTGAGTGTGAAAGTTAAAAAGTTTGAAAGTTGAAAAGTTAGAACAAATTACAGAATTCACCTGATTTTACCCGTATAAGGATATAGGTTTTTCTCAAAATATCAACTTTAGCCCGGTCTATGCATGAACCCTATGTATAGACCGCCCAAAGGGCCGCCCATTCGTCAAATGGGCTGGGTGTCCTGCGGACGGATAATTCACGACAGTGGGGTTGTCGTGAATCCCGGGTTAGCGTCCCCAGTATTACTTTGCGGTCGAATATCGTTCCAGGTTTTGAACTTGTTTTTTTCGCCGCTCCCCGCTCCCAAATCAATCCCCGTCCAGCGTCAGTATTGACAAAAAGGCCTCCTGGGGAACATCGACTTCACCCATCTGTTTCAAACGTTTTTTGCCTTCCTTCTGTTCCTCCAACAACTTCCGTTTCCGAGTAACGTCGCCGCCATAACACTTGGCGGTGACGTCCTTGCGCTGCGCCGGCTTCGTCTCCCGGGCCAGCACGCGACTGCCGATCGCCGCCTGGATCGGCACCTCAAACTGGTGGCGAGGCAAAATGTCTTTAAGCTTTTTTGTCAGCCGGCGACCTACCCGATAGGCTTTATCTCGGTGAACAATAAAAGCCAGCGGCTCGACCGCTTCTTTATTGAGCAGGATCTGCAGCTTTACAAGGTCGGATTCGCGATATTCTAAAAATTCGTAATCCATGGATCCATAACCCCGGGTCGCTGATTTTAAGGCGTCAAAGAAATCGACCACAATCTCGGCCAGGGGGATCTCGTATTCAAGCCGGACCATAGTCTCGTCAAGATATTCCATTGTCCCAAAGTCGGCCCGGCGGTCCTCGCATAGTTTCATCACGTCTCCGATATGATCCTCGGGGGTATAGCAGTTAAGCTCAACAATCGGTTCACGAATTTCTTCGTATTTATTCGGTTCGGGAAGTTCTCCCACGTAGGAGACGTCCTTAACAGACCCGTCGTTCATTTTAACTTTATAACGAACATTTGGCGCCGTAACCAGCAGATCGATCCCGAACTCTCGTTCTAAACGCTCCCGGGTAATTTCCATGTGCAGCAGACCGAGAAAACCACACTTAAAACCAAAACCAAGCGAATTAGAAACGGCCGGTTCAAACTCAAAGGCGGCGTCGTTGAGCGCAAGTTTCTTCAGGCTCTCCCGCATTTCTTCGTAGCGATCACCGTCGTGGGGATAAAAACCACAAAAAACCATTGGTTTTACTTCACGATAGCCGGGCAATTTCTCCGCTTCCGAAATAGGTGCCTCCGCCCCTGTTACCGTGTCGCCTATCTTAACCTGGTCAAGCGTTTTAATACCAGCGAGTAAATATCCGACCTCGCCGGCGAGCAACTCGTCAACCGCCTCCATCTCCGGGTTGAAAACGCCAACCTCAGTAACTTCAAAGCTCTTGTCCTTCTGCATGAATAGCACTTCGTCCCCCGGCTTTACCCGCCCCTCAAAAAGACGGGTATAGACCACCGCCCCCTCATAGGAATCATAGTGAGAATCAAAAATTAACCCCTTCAGACGGCGATCCGCCGGCGCTTTTGGAGGGGGGATCTCGTCGACTATTATTTCAAGAAGATCATCCACTCCCGTGCCCTCCTTGGCACTGACCTCGACCATGTCCTCCTCTTCAAACCCCCGGTCAAGCAACTGTATCTTTGTCCGATCAATACGGGCCGAGTCCATATCTATCTTGTTAATCACGGGAATAATTTTCAGACCTACTTTTTCAGCCTGATAGAGGTTCAAAAGCGTCTGCGCCTGAACCCCCTGGGAAGCATCGATCAACAGCAATGCCCCTTCACAGGCGGCCAACGAACGACTGACTTCATAGGTAAAATCAACGTGCCCGGGAGTATCAATAAGGTTGAACTGATACTCATCGCCATCCTCAGCGACGTATTGCATACGAACAGCCTGCGACTTTATAGTAATCCCCTTCTCGCGCTCAAGGTCCATACTGTCAAGCATCTGCGCCTTAAATTCACGTTTAGAAATTGCTCCCGTCCGCTCAAGAAATCGATCAGCGAGTGTAGACTTACCGTGGTCAATGTGAGCAATAATACAAAAATTTCGTATGTAAAACGGATCAGTCATTTGTATTCACCATGTCTGTTTACCGGCCAGGGCAAGTCCGCCATAAAGGGCCGGCTCTTCTCGCTCGCACTTTAGCATAGGAGTGTTTTTGGCTCGTTTCGCAAAGATATGCGGATCGCGACCTTCTTTTACCCAGTCGAGCATTAAATCGAGGTCGCGGGAGAGACCACCGGCAAAAACTATCCCTTCCGGTTCAAGCAAATTAATTACTTGAGCGACTCCGCGCCCAAGATAGACACTTATCTCTCTAACAGCTTCCTCGGCGGCCCGGTCGTTGGTCATACGTTCAAATATTTCGCGGGAGGCCAGTTCCTGCCCGGTATTTTCTTTGTATATTTTTTTAAGGGCCGTCGCCGAAGCGTGCGCTTCCAGACAGCCATAATTTCCACAACCACAACGGCGCCCCTCCGGCTCAACCAGCAGATGTCCGACTTCTGCCGCACCACCAGTGGCACCACGGTAAACCTTATTTTCTACAATTATCCCCCCGCCCACACCGGTGCCCAGGGTAAAACAGAAAGCCGGGTCCCACTCCCGGGCGGCTCCATAAGTTGCCTCCCCGAGTGCCGCCAGGTTAGCGTCATTTTCGAGCTGAAATTTTATTCCCACCTCTTCACAACCGCGTGCTATTCCCGCTCCTGACCATTCACCGGTCAGGTTTGGCGTCTCCCGAATGTAGCGGGCCTCTTCTAACGACCCTGGCACCCCAATTACCCAGTTCTTTTCAGATGCCTCCGGGCGACGCTCCAGGACCGCGGCCAGCCAACTGACCGGGTTTTCAAACTCTTCCTGGCGAAATGAAATCTGTTCGGACAGCTCCTCCCCTCTGAAAAATCCAAGCTTTATCGTCGTTCCGCCAATGTCGGCCACAATCGTATCTTCGCTCATAACAAAAAATCACCTGGTAGCTCTCCGAAAAATTTCCCTTGACCCCAGCCGGCGGGCTAACTGCGAGGTTGTAAA
The DNA here is from genome assembly GCA_964566495.1 of uncultured bacterium. Lineage (GTDB taxonomy): Bacteria > T1Sed10-126 > T1Sed10-126 > T1Sed10-126 > T1Sed10-126 > T1Sed10-126. The sequence goes on from CAZMIT010000005.1 coordinate 34,699, forward strand.
AACATTAGCTATAAATTTTATCACTTTTTTCTTGGAATATAAATCTTTCTCAACTTTATCCCAGAACCTACCGAAGCATCTCCCCCCCATCCCCGGATCAAGTCCGGGGCAGGCTCTAACCTTCCCCCTCCTGGGGGGAAGGAATTTTGGAACCCTTCGGTAGGTTCTGACTTTATCCTGAATTATTCCTTTGTCCACTCAAAAGACTTTTTTTTGTAAATTCATCCAATATTTGCTAAACTTTTTGCTGAAACATAAATTTAAATCCACTTAATTCAAGTTTTAAACAGTTATTTACAAAGCTAATGACAGACTTTTAGAAAGTCAAAATTCACTGTTGGAGGTAGCTACTATGTCCCTTTCACGACGAGCTCAAAAAATTCAACCATCTCCTACACTTGGTATTTCAGCACAGGCAAGTGAACTACGAGAACAGGGTGTAGACATAGCTGATTTTGGTGCCGGGGAGCCTGACTTTCCAACCCCGGACCCGATAAAAAAAGCTGGCATCGAAGCCATTGAAAATAATTTTACCGGCTACACCTCAGCCTCGGGGATGCCGGAACTGAAGGATGCTGTTGTAAATAAGTTCAAACAGAACCAGGGACTCGATTACTCCCGCTCCAATGTAACTATTGGCTGTGGCGGAAAGCACGTGCTTTTTAACCTGTTCTCAGCGCTAGTTGATCGCGGCGACCAGGTTATTCTGCCCGCCCCCTACTGGGTTTCTTACCCTGAACAGATTCGCTTCTTTGGCGGCCAGCCTAAGATTGTTGACACCACGCGCAGTGATTTCCTCCCCCAACCAGAATCTGTGCGGGAAAAAATCGATGAGAACACGCGAGTGCTGCTTGTAAACTCTCCCTGTAATCCGTCTGGAGCCGTTTACCCCCGCTCACTGCTTAAGGAACTTGCGGAACTGTGCCGTGAAGAAGGACTGGTGCTAATATCTGATGAAATTTATGAAAAAATGATTTACGACGGCTCCAAACACTCCTCGCCGGCAGAGCTTGTGGATGATTATCGTGATTACATTGTTATTGTGAATGGAGTTAGCAAAGCCTACTCAATGACCGGCTGGCGCATCGGCTATGCCGCTGGACCGGAAGGGGTAATTGAAAAAGTCAACAACTTGATGAGTCATTCGACCTCCAACCCCTGCTCGATCAGCCAGAAAGCTGCCCTCAAAGCCCTCAGCATCGACGACTCTATAATTCAGCCAATGGTGGAAGAATTTAACCGCCGACGGAATAAAATCGTCGGGCGCCTTAACGAAATATCCGGTGTTAACTGTAAAACTCCTGGCGGCGCCTTCTACGCCTTCCCGGACTTCAACCAGTTGATCGAGCAAAAAGATAATGTCCGTACCGATATGGAGTTGGCTACAAAACTTCTCAACGAAGCACACGTCGCTGTCGTCCCCGGCTCGCCGTTTGGCGCTCCCGGCTACCTGCGCCTCTCCTATGCCACCTCAATGGATGTTATCAACGAGGGACTCGACCGCATTACAGACTGGGCCGGCTAACCCCGGGGGGCTTGGGGCGGAGAGTAACCCTAACAACCATAACTTCTCCTACTTAACCCCAGAACCCACGAAAAGTAACCAATCCCCATTATCTTAGTTCACTATACTTAAAAGATTTTCTTTTCCCTTTTGATTTTTGGTCGCTGACTGTTATTCTTCGCTCTGTGCTCCCCGCCCCCTGCACCACACCCCCTGCTTTCCACCAAAAAAGTTCTTAAAGATTTTCCCTCTACCTTCGATACTTACTTATGAAAGATGAAAAGAAAGGACAGGTTGGATGGAAGGAACAAAAGTTCACTCGGCTTTCCCAAAAATTAAACTTGCAGCCGAACGTCTTAAAAGATATTTCCCTTCCCATTCACATTCTTGTAGCACCAGGTAAGTAGGAGAGGCCCGGCAGACACACCACCATAACGCACCCGGCCGGGCCTTCCCTGCTTATTTTTTTCCCTAACTGCAATCACTATAACTTATTATTCTGTCAGTAAAAATACATCGTCCCTGAAATTCTTAACTTTCTAACTTTCACACTTTCCAACTTTCCCACTAACAAGGGTGGCCGACCGGATTTGAACCGGCGACAACTCGGACCACAACCGAGTGCTCTACCACTGAGCTACGGCCACCATAGAGGTGCTACAATTGGTTTTGACTTTTCGGTTTTAACTTTCCAATTTTCCCACTTTC
>CAZMIT010000006.1:0-24015 GCA_964566495.1 uncultured bacterium
TTGTTATACCCGGTTATCCAGTCGCCGGGGTAATAATAATAAGTACTCCCGGTAAAATAAAAATGGGGGACTTCAAGCTCACAGGTGCTCAAACGTCCCCCTTTTAAGACCATCATCTCGTCCGCAATACCCTCTATATTTTTGGCGCTAACATACCAGGGCAGCACCCGGCCGCTCACCGCTTCAACCGACACCTCACGGGTGGCCCGATTTAAAATTATATACTCCCCCTCCATTTCCTGATCGTCGTAAACCAGCCGTGCCCCCTGGCTGGCCGTTATAAGCTCACTTTCTTCTTCATAAATTATCCGCCCTGCGTATAGATTTCGCCCCGACCAGCGCACGTGGACTTCACCGTCCGCAATAAACTTCTCCCCCGCTTCAACCATAATCCGATCCGCCCGTTCTATCACGATCGGCTCCTCCCCGACCCGTTCATCTCCTACAATGGCGGCGGTTGGCGGAATATAGCTGATCATAGCTATAACTACCAGTAAAATAAATTTGCTCACATAACGCATAAACTACCACTCACTACTCCATAGCCAGAACTTTCTGGTGTAAACAGGCGCAGTTCAATTAGCAACTACCTTTTTAGCCCGGCCTCTGCATAAAGCTTCTGCATAGACCGGGTTAGATATTTTAACCCCTGAACTATTTAATTACCACGCAAACAACCGCAAGACCGTTCAGCGCTCGCTCTCTCCGTTTCCTTTGACACATAGCGCCCCTTATAGTACACTTTTTGGCCGGTTAAAATCAAGCTATTGAATTTATTATGGGAGGTTCTTTAAATATGTATGCAGTTTTTGCTCTTGGAAACCACCAATACCGGGTGGAACCGAACTCGGAAGTAACTGTTTTTCGACGCGATGCCGAAGAAGGTGAAACAATTGAGCTGGACGATGTCCTGTTTGTCAAGGACGACGATGAAGTAAAAATCGGCACCCCAAACGTAGAAGGAGCCAGTATTACTGCTCATGTCGAGAACCACTTCCGGGGAGACAAGATAACCGTTTTCAACTATAAACGTCGCGAGGGACGACGGCGGAAACTGGGTCACCGCGACGATTTAACGCGACTGCGGATTGAGTCGATTAACCTGAACTGAATGATTGAAGTCAAGATTTATCATCATCCGCAGCACGGTCTGACCGGGTTGGAAGCAACTGGACACGCTGGGGAGATGCCCCGGGGAAACAACATCCTCTGTGCCGCTTTCTCAATCCTTTTCGAGGTCCTGGTAGCCGCGGCGGAAAACTTACCCGCCGACAGTGTTGAACATGTCCGTGACGATGAAATTCCTCACTGGAAACTTGTTGTGCAACCAGAATTGATCCCCTCGGACAAATGGCGGATGTTTCAACACACTCTCAACTCTACCAGCACCGTAGCCCGCCGGATTGTTGATTCCAACACCGACAGCTGTCGCTTATCTGCTGTGGATTTAACCTGAGCAGCGCTTCACCAGTCGTCAACTTCAGGCAGCAAACCTCACGCAACATCTCTTCCTGAATACAGGGACTCCAATCTTTTCTCCCCCGGAAGGTGAAGGGGAGAAATTTGGATAGTCCTTCGAGAGGTTCTGCCAGTAATTAAAAAAACACTGGTATTTTTTGTTCAAACAACTTATAATATTAATGTTTCTCAAGATTACTGAATTTCAGGAGGTAAACTAATGGCAACAAAAGCAAGTCAAGGCTCCACTCAAAATGGTCGCGATAGCATATCTAAACGTCTTGGCCCTAAAAAGTTCGATCAGGAACTGGTTCGCGCCGGCAATATCCTGGTTCGCCAGCGCGGCACTAAATATCACCCGGGACATAATGTTGGCCGCGGCAGCGACGACACGCTGTTTGCGAAGCAGGACGGTTATGTTTTCTACAAGCGTCAGGGCGGCGACCGCAAGGTAGTGAGCGTTCTTTCCGAAGAGGAAATAGAACATCTGAAGAAGGTGAACCAGACGGCAAAAGCTGCTGTCTAACCTGAACTATTCACGACAGCGTCGCTGTCGCGAATAATCCGGGCTAACTATACTTTCCCGCCGAATACTTGTAACTATATACCTATTCATTCCAGTTTACTGGAGTTGATTTCTCCCCCATGGCCAGACCGTTTGTTGATGAGGTTTCGCTGACGGTTCGGGGTGGTGCTGGCGGCGACGGCTGCACCTCTTTTGAACGCGAACCCCACAACTCAAAAGCCGGACCCGACGGCGGCGACGGAGGCGAGGGTGGCGATGTTATCCTACAGGCTACTGAGGAACTAAACACCCTTTCTCACCTCAACCAGAAGAGTCTGCTCGCTGCCGAAGACGGAAGTCGGGGCGGATCAAACCGTAAACGCGGTGCCTCAGGCGACGATCTCACCGTAAAAGTCCCCAGCGGCACTATTGTTTACAATCAAGAAAATAACAAGGTCCTCGGCGAACTGCTGGAAGCCGGACAGACTCTGCCCGTCGCCCGCGGCGGCAGTGGCGGACGCGGCAACCGCTGTTTTTGCTCCAGTCGCAACCAGGCGCCCCGTTTTCACGAATTTGGTGAGCCCGGCGAAGAAAAAAAGCTGCGTATCGAGTTAAAACTGATTGCTGACGTAGGGATCGTCGGACTGCCCAATGCCGGCAAATCCACGTTACTCGCCAGACTTACCAATGCTCATCCCCGGGTGGCAGGCCATCCCTTTACCACTATCAATCCGAATCTTGGCGTGTTGGAACAGGATTTCCGCCGGCTTACACTCTGTGACCTGCCCGGGCTGGTCAACGATGCTCACGAAGGCGCTGGCCTTGGTATCCAATTCCTGCGTCACATTGATCGCACCGGCCTCCTCCTGCATCTTGTCGATCTCTCCTCTCGCACACCGGTTGACGACTACAGGGTTGTCCGAGAGGAACTTCGTGCTTATAATCCTCAGTTGGCTGAAAAACCTACGCTTCTGGTTTGCAACAAAATTGATCTCACGGAAACGGGCGAAATTGAAATTTTTGCCGAAGATATTGCCCCGGCACCAGGCCCCGTAATTGGTATATCAGCTGAGAAAGGAACAAACATTGAGCGCCTCCGGGAGAAACTCTGGCAGCTTGCTGAAGACGCCAGGGTCGAAGAACAGAACTCCTCGCAGCCGGAAGAAAAGGTGGTACGGCTGGAACAGCGGGAGCCGATTAAAGTTATCCCCCGGGAGGATAAATTCCTGCTACGGGGCGACCGGGTCCGCAAACTTGTGCAGCGGTTCGATCTGCGCAATCAGGAAGCACTTAGCTACGTCCGCAGTAGATTGCTTGAAATTGGTTTGCATAAGAAATTGGAAAAAGCCGGCTGCCGACCGGGTGACACCGTTAAAATTGGTAACAAGGAGTTTGAATATACAGGATGAAGAGAAAAGAACTGTCCAACGCTAAACGCATAGTTGTAAAAGTCGGCTCCAGTCTCCTGGACACTGATAATCCAACTATATTACGTAAACTGGTCGCCCAGATTAGTGAGCTAAAACGGCTTAATCGTGAAGTTGTCCTGGTCAGCTCCGGCGCCATTTTCTTCGGACTGAGCACTGGTCTTTTGAACGACGATCCCGTTACTCTCCCCCAGAAACAGGCAACGGCAGCCGTCGGCCAGCCGCTATTAATGAATTTCTATAGCGAACTTTTCGCTGAACACGACTTGCTTACCGCCCAGGTGCTTCTCACTCAATCCGGTATCCATGACCGCCACTCCTATCTTAACGCTTCCAACACTCTGAACACGCTCCTTGAGATTGGAGTTGTCCCCGTAGTTAACGAAAACGACACCGTGGCCACCGAAGAGATTCAATTTGGAGACAATGACACGCTCTCCGTCCTGGCCAGCACCCTCTGTGACGCCGACCTGCTTATTATTCTTAGCGACGTACAGGGACTTTACCCGGGACCGCCAGAAAAACACGATACGCCCCTGCGCCGGGTTGATGAAATAAATGATAAAATTAAATCACTGGCCGGTCCCTCAGACCCAGACAGTTCTACTGTCGGTGGTATGATTACTAAAATAGAGGCCGCAGAAACTGCTACTTCGTCCGGGATTCCCCTGGTAATTGCCTCTGGATACAGCAAAGCGGTGCTTACCAGAATTTATAATGGTGAGCAGGTTGGCACTTTTTTCCCCCCTCTGGACGAAGAAGAGGTGATTCGTGGCCGCAAGCGCTGGATTGGCTACCATCTGCTACCAAAAGGCTACCTGCAAGTAGACAGCGGTGCTGCCCGGGCAATTAAAGGCGGCGGTAAAAGTCTTCTCCCTTCCGGCGTTACACGCGCCGTCGGCCAGTTTGAACGGGGCGATGTTGTAAAAATACTCGACGCAGACGATGATGAGTTCGCCCGCGGTATGGTCAATTACAGCCAGTCGGAAGTTGACCGCTTAAAAGGATGTCAATCCTCCGAAATTTCTGATATTCTTGGAACTCACTATTACGATGAAATAATACATCGAGACAACATGGTGGTGTTTACTGATGAGTAACTCTGTTTCCATATCTGAGCTCGCTCAACAGGCTAAGCAGGCCTCGCGCAAGCTTGCTTCAGCCTCTACCCTTGATAAAAATGAGGCCCTGGCTCGCCTGGCCCAATTATTAGACGAAAATCGTGAGCGGATTAAATCGGCCAACAAAAAGGACCTGGCGGCCGGACGCGAAGACGGTCTCTCTGACGCTCTCCTCGATCGCTTGATGCTCAATAACGAGCGCATCGACTCAATGATTGATGGCCTGCATAAAATTATTGACCTCGAAGACCCGGTTGGCGAATTAATTGAGCAGGTCAAACGACCAAATGGCTTGAAAATTGGCCGGCAGCGGGTTCCTCTTGGCGTTATTGGAATTATTTACGAATCCCGCCCTAACGTTACCGTCGACGCTGCAGCCCTCTGTTTAAAATCCGGTAACTGCACTCTGTTACGCGGTGGCTCAGAAGCCCGCCACTCAAACTACCTCCTGGTTGATCTCATCCAGGAGGCTTTCGGCGACCTCTTACCGGCGAAAGCCGTTCAAATTTTACGCGACCAGGACCACTCCCTGGTTGACGAAATGCTTAGACTGGATAACTTCATTGACGTCATTATCCCCCGGGGCGGCGAAGGACTGATTAAAATGGTCTCTGAAAAATCAACTATCCCGGTGATCAAACACTACAAAGGAGTCTGTCACACTTACGTCTCGAACGCCGCTGACCTGGAGATGGCCAGGAAAATCTGTCTCAACGCTAAAACTCAGCGCACTGGCGTTTGTAATGCCATGGAAACACTTCTACTCCATGACCAGCTCCCCGACAAGTTTATCCGCGAGCTGTTTGAAGCCCTGGCCGAGCGCGGCGTTGAACTTCGAGTTGACGCTGATCTTAAAAATCGTATTGAGGACGATAAATTCGAGTTGAATCCGGTCAGTAAAGACGATTGGGACACTGAATACCTCGATTATATTCTAAGCGTTGGCCTGGTTGAGACCACCGACGAAGCCATCTCCCACGTCAATCGCCACGGTTCCAATCACTCCGACGCCATTGTCACCGAAAATTACTCGGAAGCCGAGGCTTTTCTTGACCAGGTTGACTCGGCAGCCGTTTACGTGAATGCTTCGACTCGCTTCACCGACGGCGGCGAATTTGGGCTCGGAGCTGAAATTGGTATCAGCACCGAGAGACTTCACGCTCGCGGCCCGATGGGCCTCCGGGAGTTAACTATTCCTAAATATGTCATCCATGGCCAGGGACAAGTCCGTAGTTAAAAAGCAGCCCGAGATCTCCGGTGACCTCGGCGTCTTCGGCGGCATGTTCAATCCGCCTCACGTCGGCCACCTGGCTGGCGCTCAGGAGGTCTGTTCCAAATTGGACCTCAGCCGAATTCTTTTTATTCCGGCTCCTCGGCCTCCCCACCGGTCAGCCCCCGCGATAGCTCCTGAACATCGTCTTGAAATGACCCGCCTGGCGGTGAAGGATAATCCACGCTTTACGATATCGGAACTCGAATTTAACCGTCCCGGCGCTTCCTACACGGTTGACACCCTGCAGACCCTGACCGAACTATATCCGGCGGCTCAATTGCACCTGATTATCGGGGCTGACGAGCTTAACTCTTTCCCTGACTGGCATTGCCACGAAGAAATACTCGAGCTGGCCCAGCTTGTCGTCATGACCAGACCGGGTTACTCCCCTGATCCCTCAACTACTAATTCACAGCACCAACCTCTACTGGTTGAAATACCCCATCTTGATATAGCCTCGCGACAACTGCGGGTTCGGGCTCGCGATCAGAAACCACTCCGTTATCTTGTCCCCGAAACCGTTGTAAATTACATCAGAAAAGAGGAACTTTACCGTGAATAAAATAGCTGCGGAGGAAGAAATTCTCGCTCCGTTTGACTCTTCTTATCTTCACTGGACACGCGAGCAGATGACGGAGAACCGCTGGTCTCACACCCTGGGAGTGATAAAAAACATAGACCGGCTCCTCGAGAATTTTCCTGAACTCAAGCCGCACTCCGATCAGTTGCGCCTGGCCGCTCTTTTCCACGACGTCGCCAAGGATCTGCCCCGCCATAGACAGCGCCGCCTGGCCGATAAATACCGCTGCGGTCTTGATAAAATTGAACTACAACTCCCCCCTATCTGGCACGGCCCGGCGGCAGCTCAACTAATTATGTCAAAGTTTGAGTTCAATCAGGAAGAGCTGTTGCTCAGTGCTATCTCCCTTCACTCCACTGGTTCAAGCACCAAACAAATTGTCTGTGACGCCTTGATTGTCGCTGATTTTGCCGCCTTTGATCGGAAATTTCCTGAAGCTAAAGAAATACGCGACCTAATTCCCCGGCTCAGCCTCAACCGCCTGACCCTCGAAACAATACGCTATAAGCTTTTAGAGTGTCTGGATAGCTATAAAACTCTCCACCCCCGCTCACTGGAGGCTTACAACCGGCTATGCGACTGACCAATCTTATTGCCCTTTTCATAGCCGGGCTTCTACTCCTCGGCGCCACCGCTCTCTATTTTCTTCCGGAACGACCGCTTGAACCGGATGAACCGCCGGAGTTTGTTCTACAACAGTTGGCGGAGGAGCAGCGAGTGACCGGCTCGGTCATCCATCGCAATAACGGTCGTCTGGCTCATCTTTACCTGGTCGGTTACGAGCCTATGACCGAAAAGTTCAGTGCCATTTACCTTCACCACGAAAATAAGATTTTCTCCTCTATTTACGCCGAAGAGATAAGCCTCGGCGAATTATACAATACCCTTGACCTGGAAACTTTTCTCGAGGAAATAGCTCAATTTTTTGAGATCGAATTACACTTCTGGCTCCACAGCTCCCCCCGGGCTCTAAGCCGGTTTGTTGACACCCTTGGCGGTGTCTCCCTTTCCGATCCCCTGCATGGAGAGTTTTCCGGGGATGAGCGCTGGCTGGACGGCGAGATGCTGCTTGAGTTTCTTAACTCTGATTCCCTGCTCGAGATAGGCGCCGATGCTCTGCGCGCCCGCCACAAGTCCTTTTTGATTGCTCTCGGGCAGGAATTGCAGGAGAAAAAATATCTGCTTGAGGCTGAGCATCTTTACTTACAACTGGACGAACTGCTAACCTCCAACCTCAGTACGGCTGAATTTCGAGAAGCCGGCCAACTGTTTGCTAACCTGCGCCGCGACAATCTACGTGTCCTGCACCCCTTCCCGGCTCAGCCCATTGCTAATAAAAAAATTGATGTAGAAATAGTCCGACGAATGTTACCGCGCCCTCTGAAACATGAAATTGAGTTGGCTCAGCCGCGTGAATTAATTGAAGTCCAGGTCCTTAACGGTGTTGGCCTGTCCGGCCTGGCGGATGATGTGCGCGATTATCTCCGCAATTATGATTTTGTCGATGTGGTTGAGACTGACAACGCCGACCATTATAATTACGAAACCTCTCTCTTCATTGACCGGGGAGATTATCCACATTCTGCTTACCGGCTTCAAGAAATATTTGGATTGGGAGGGCTTCGACTTGACCCCTCCACACGAGCGCTTGTCGATGTTACACTTATAGTTGGCGAAGATATGCTGGATTACATCGAAGAAATTGATGATTAGCTGTAACAAATACAAGCTGTCAAGTGCTATAATAACGGTAACCTCCGGTGTTTATATTTATGAGTGCTGACCTGGTAGAGTATATATTTGAAATTTTATCCGATAACAAGGCCGAAGATATTTCCGTTCTTGAGGTTACTGACCAGATAGGCCTTACTGACTACTTCATTATTGCCAGCAGTCAATCACGACCTCATTTGAGTTTTTTGAACCGGGAAGTTAAACAGAAAGTAAAACAGCAGAGAGAAACACAGCCGCTGGCCCGCGAAGGCAATGCCGACGGCGGCTGGTTAATTATTGATTACGGTTCTGTCATAGTTCACCTTTTTCTACCCGAAACACGTGCTTATTACAACCTCGAGGGACTCTGGGCCGACGCCCCCAGATTGGAGTCCCAATATCTCAAAACGTGAGGGTTGGTCAATGGAATTTCAGGATGAGTTTGAAAAAATCCTCCTCACCCGCGAGGAGATAAATCAGAAGGTTAAATCTCTTGGTACCCGGCTCAGCGAAGACTACCAGGATAAAAATCCCCTGCTTGTCGGTGTGCTGCGAGGCTGTGTCACCTTCATGGCCGATTTGATGCGCGAGATAGAGGTGCCCGTGGAAATTGATTTCCTCTCCGTCGCCAGCTACGGCCAGTCCGCTTTCACAAGCGGTGTTGTCCGCGTTCTCAAGGACCTCAGTGAAGATGTCGACGGCCGACACATAATTCTGGTTGAAGATATAGTTGACTCCGGTCTTACCCTGAACTACCTGCTCAACTATTTAAAGGGACGCAACCCCGCTTCAATAGCCACCTGTGTTTTACTTGATAAGCCTTATCGCCGTGAGGTTGATGTGGAGGCCGACTACGTTGGCTTCGAAGTCCCTGATAAATTTCTCGTCGGCTACGGACTGGACTACGCCCAAAAATATCGTAACTTACCCTATGTTGCTACTCTGAAAGATAACGCTATCGAGGAGGATTAACCGTGGATAAGCTGCTGAAACTGCTTGAAGAAAACGGTCGTCTGCCAGTTGAAGAACTGGCTGCGGCACTGGAACTGCCCGAAGAGGAAGTGCGCGAAAAAATTCACGACTACGAGAAAAATGGTGTCATTAAGGGATACCGAGCTGTCATTAATAAGAGTAACCTCTCCGAACCCCCGGACTCTGTTACCGGTCTGATTGAAGTGGATATAGCCCCTCAGCCGGACACTGGTTTTGATGAAATAGCCCGCGAAATATATGACCACCCGGAGGTTAAGTCCTGCTACCTCTGTTCCGGTGACTACGACCTCCTCGTCCGGATCGAGGCCGAGAGCCTCAATGAAATCGCCGAGTTTGTAGCCCGCGAGTTAGCTCCCCTTCAAAACGTTCACAAGACGGAATCTCATTTTATGCTCAAGACCTACAAAGAAGCCGGTGTTAACTTTGAAGCCCCCTCACAGGATCGCCGCCTGTCGATCTCACCATGATTGAGATCTCAGAAACGGTCGCCGACCTGAAACCCTCCGGGATAAGAGAATTTTTCGACCTGGTAATGAGCATGGACGATGTCATTTCCCTGGGCGTTGGGGAACCGGATTTCGCTACCCCATGGCACATACGCGAGGCCGCCATACAATCTATTGAAGACGGCTATACCAATTACACTTCCAACACCGGAATGCCTGAGCTCCGCAACGCCATCTCCGAACACATGGGCTCTGTACACAACCTCGATTACGACCCCGAAGACGAACTACTCATCACTACCGGGGTCAGCGAAGGAATGGACCTTGCTATGCGGGCCCTCCTTAACCCCGGCGATGAGGTTATTGTCCCTACCCCCTGTTACGTATCTTACCTTCCCACAGCAAAAATGGCCGGCGGACGTGTTAAAACTCTTAATACCGCTAAAAATGATTTTAAAATTGATCCCGCTCAACTGGACCGCTTGATTTCCGCCAAAACTAAATTGCTTGTCCTCAACTACCCCTCTAACCCAACCGGGGTTACCTACGGTAAAAAGGAATTAGCTAAAATTGCTGAACTGGTTCGAGAACACGAGCTCATTGTTATCTCTGACGAAATTTACGGTCACCTAACCTATAATCACGACCATTACCCTTTCCCCACCCTCGAGGCCATGCAGGAGCATACCGTATTTCTTAACGGCTACTCCAAGAGCTGCGCCATGACCGGCATGCGCATCGCTTACGCCGCCGGACCTGAAAAAATAATTGGCGCCATGAATAAAATACATCAATACACAATGCTCTGTGCCCCAACGACTTCACAGTTCGCCGCCGTCGAGGCAACTCGACACGGTGCCGACGCAATCGAAGACATGAAGGGGGAATATGAGCGCCGTCGTAACCTCGTTCACAACCGGCTCAACGAAATGGGCCTCGACTGTCCGCTTCCCGAAGGTGCCTTCTACGCCTTCCCCTCCGTCCAAAACACTGGCCTTGACCCCGAAGAGTTTTGTCGAAAACTTCTGTCCGAACATAGCGTTGCCGCTGTCCCCGGCGCTGCCTTTGGCCCCGGCGGGGAGACCAATATTCGTATCTCTTACGCCACCGGTTTCCAGCAGCTGCGCGAAGCCCTCTCCCGAATGAAAGAATTTGTTCATGAACACACCCGCCACAAATCCTCGTCAACCAGTTCCTAAAACACCGCTCATCCTGCAAGCTCGCCGGGCTGAATTCCTCCCTTACCTCTCCCAGAGACCGGGTTTTGAAAGACGGTCAGAGGCCGGAATAGATTTCTTCCGGCTCTCCTTTGACAATTTTTATACACGTGTTTTTGAAATAGGAAGCTCCCCCGAGGAAATCAACCGGCGGCTCAATTCATTGCCGCTCGATTGGCTTAAAGATCCTGTTTTGTTCCTTGGCACAGCCGGAGCTCTAACCGATCGCCTGAAGATTTACTCCCTATTTTTGGCGGAAAAAATTATTGGCGGGAAGGTTAACTCACCTCTTCGGATAAATAACGAGGCGGTAATTCACCGTGATTGCTTACAAAAGTTCACACCTGATTTTAACGCCGCTACCCTCTTCACCAGTTCAACCCCCTTACTTGAGCGAGAAAAACGCCGGCAGGCTCAGCAAGAGCAACAAGCTCAGGCGGTTGACCTTGAAGCCGCTCACCTCTGTATCGCCCTGCGAAATCGCCAGCCCGATATCAGCTTTGGCTGTTTGAAAATTATTTCCGATAAACTCGATGATTCACAATACTCTACCGTTCTCGCGCAGCAAAAACCGGCTTTGAAAAAAATGTGGGATTTCATCCTTAACTCCCCCGAACTCTTCCGCCACTAAACCAACCCCACACTTCTCTGTAACAAATATATCCCGCCCCCCAAAAACAGCAGTGGCGCGACATAAACTGGGGCTGAGGCGGGTAGCAATGGCGTGATGAAAAAGAAATAATCAGCCTTCGCATAGGCCAGCACCATGTGAAAAAACGCCCAGTAAATTAAGGCAACCAGCAGCAGCGTCCCCAGCCCGGCTGGCCGGCTCAGCTTGGTTCCCGCACCCACGTATATCCCCAGCACTCCCAGGGCCAGAATCGTTAGTGGATAACTGTATTTCCAGTGGTAAAAAACCTGTTCCGCTGTCGTGTTCATCCCCCGCCGCTCCCGAAAATTTATCGCCGCCCGAAGATCCGCAGCAGTAAATTCCTCCGGCCGCCTGTCAACTCGACGCGGGTTTGCCTCCATTATCTGTTTTAAAACACCAGGCGGATCTAAACTCATCACGTATTCATCTCGCTGGCTCAACCGAAACCGTCCCGGCCCTTCAAAATCCCGCACCTCCAACTCCTTGAGTATCCAGCCCTCTCCTATCACGTATTCCCCCCGCTCGGCGTCCAGCCGCCGACTCAGTTCGTCATTTTCTAATGACTGTACAACAATTCCCTCCGCTCTATTTTCATCTGCTATCAACTTGTCCATCTTCACCAGACTGCCGTCCGGCATCCTAAAATGCAAGTCCCTGTATTCTGGCGGCGACTCCTCCCTCCCCGGGATTACGTAATTTTCGATATGTCTGTATCCCTGCGACACATCGGCCATCCATAATACCCCGAATAAAACACCCACCGCCGTAAGCAGCAGCAGAAAAACTATCGGCATTCTTAATAACTTCAGTGGCGCGACACCACTGTTTAGGACGGCGGTCCACTGGTTGCTCTCCCGCCAGCCGTTCAACCCCCAGAATCCTCCCAGCATGGCTACCAGTGGCAGCATATAAAACGTCGCATAAAGAAAACGGTAAAAAACATAGTTCATTACTACTCCGGCTGCCGGACGGTATTCAAGTATGTCGTCCAGCGTTCCAAAAAGATCCGCCAGTAAAAAAAGAAAGACACAAATCAATAGACTCATCGCCGCCGGCAGCACAAATAGCCGTAAAAATTTCCGGTCAAGGATTCTCATCACTATCCCCCGGCTCCACTCAGGTTATCAACTACATATTGAAAGAAAATGTCAACAATACCGGGATCAATCGCGCCGGCGGTTGCTTCTTCCTCCAGTATCTCTTCCGCTCGCTCGTTCGACAGCGGCTCTTTATACGGCCGATCGGGGGCAGTTAAGGCCTCGTAAATGTCAACCGCCGCCAGTATCCGGGCCCGTATTGGTATCTCCTCTCCCGCCAATCCCCGCGGATAACCCTGCCCGTTAAGCTTCTCGTGATGCAGCGAGGCCAGCCAGGGGACTTCTTCCAACCCCTCCGTCCAGTTTACCTGCTGCAGAATTTCATAGGTTGCCATTGGATGCTCCCGTATCTGTCCCCATTCCTCCTCGGTTAACGTTCCTCTTTCAGCTAACAGACTGTCGTATTCTTCCTCCGTTAGAAGCTTCTGACTTTCTCCCGTCGGCAATTTCACGGTAACCTCAGCCAGTGACTTAATTTTTTCACGCAGCTGGTCTGAAATTTTATGGGCTTGATTTGCTTCCTTAATCTGCCTGTATAGACTCTGCATATCTTCTATCCTGTCTATTGATTCCAGGTAAGCCAGCCTGTATTCCAGAGCTGACATACACTCCTCGGAAAGTCGGTTCTCTTTCTGTAAAATCTCTTCCGGGACAGCCAGTTTCCCTATGTCGTGAGTCAGAGCGGCGTAGTGCAGGGCGGTTATTTCCTGTTCTGTAAATTCAACCTCAGACCAGCGCCCCTCCTCCAGCTGATCAATTACTTTCGCAGTTTCTACCGCATATCCGGCCAGCCGTTGACTATGACCGGAGGTCACCTTATCCCGGCGTTCAATCCCGGAAACAAGAGTTGCAATTAATCCTTCAAGCATATCCTGTATCTGCTCCTCCAGGGTCGCCCGCTCCAGCGCCACCGCCGCCTGGCTGGCGGCGGCAAGCACAAGACGCGCCTCCTCGTCCGGGTATGGATGAATTTCTGTCTCACTTGCCGGTCGCATGGGCTCCTCTTTCTTGTTAATTAACTGCAACACTCCCCTGACCTTGCCCGCCCGGTTCTTTAACGGCACTACCAGTATCGACTCCGTACGATAATTGAATTTTTCGTCAAATTCTCGATTCGGCTGACAGGGGAGTTTCTCCTCCTCCTCATACGCATCCTCAATATTAAGAACCTCGCCTGTATCAGCGACGTAACCCGCCAGGCTACCACTCCCCACCTCGACGCTCTCCCCCTGCTGCGGGGAAAAATCAACGCTGTCGTTCTGGGCCTGCTCAAAAAGGAGGTAGTTTTCTCCCGCCTCCTCTACCATCCTGTAAATTGTTCCCGCATCACTATCCGTCAACTCACGCAGCCCGCTTAATATTGAACTTAAAAGCTCACCTAAAGAGCGCTTCTCCGTCATCTCCTGGCCTAACTCTACCAGTTCTTCCGCCCAGCGCCTGTAATTCATTAAAGCATCCTCCCGGTCCAAGATCCTTCCGTAGAAGAACTACATTCCTTCCCCTGACACGCAGACCATTTAAAGTTCAGGTAACTGTTTAGCGCCCTCATCTTTTCTCCCCCTCACTCTAACCCTCTCCTCGTCGGTAGGTTCTGTCTTGCCCCCGCTCCCTGTTCTGTTTTTCATCACCAAATGTTATCATTTAATAGGTTAATTTATTAACTCGACCTACCGGTGACCATTATGCTGTTTAAACGACCCCTATTCATAATTTTTATCAGCGGTCTAATTGCTTTCGCAGTCAGCTTCTCTGGCGGCTATTACTGGGCCACTTCTCCCGCCGAGGAAGCGGAAGATAAACAAGTCGCCGCGCTCGATGATTCTCCCGGTGACAAAGACAAAACTGAGGATGAAGAGCCGCAATATGACGAACCAACAATGGACGATTGGGCCAGCTTCATCAACTACGAAGGCGACCGTGTCGAGATGCTCGGCGTAAAACGCGAATACAGCCAGGTAAATATGCGCCGGGGCCCCGCCACTGAGTATGAGATTGTCAAAACCCCGGCCGGTGGATCATTACTCGGTCCGCTTGATATTTTTGAGGGCTGGTTCCGGGCCCGTTATCTTGACGGCACCGTCGGCTGGATTCACCGCTCCCTGGTTCGACAAATACGGGCCCCAAAAACAATCGCCGAAGAATTTCGCCAGGATCTTCCTCCACTCAAAGAATCCGTACGGGAAAAAATGCCGACCGATTTTTTTAACAAAACTAACGTCGAAGTTAATGCTGAAAGAGTCAACCTGCGCCAGGGTGCGGGCATACAGTTCACAATTACCGGCCGCGCCTACTCACACCAGGTCTTTCGACTTTTAGCCCGTAAAGAAGACTGGGTCTATGTCCAGACCCACCTCGGTAATGTCGGCTGGCTTCACGCTGATTATGTCAAGATTAACCGACCCGCCTCCCCCGAATTGTCTCCCGTTGAAGTCGCTGAAGCTAACATCTGGCCTAACCGTGACCAGCAGTTTCGCCCCCTTGTTCGGATTGAATCGCCTCAGCAACTCACCGTGCTTGAGCAGGAGTCCGGGTGGCTTTTAGTTGAAACAGATGATGGTAATATCGGCTGGTTTAACCAGTCTACTGGATAGTTAAACAGCTTCCAGCAGTCGTCTCCCGAGAGCATCACATTCCTCAACCGCTTTGATTACATCATCAACTTCTAACTCTATTTTTTCCCCCTGGAACCTCTCGGCAATTTCTTCTGCCGCCTCGGTTACAATAGTATCCTGTTGGTGTTCCGGCAGACTCATACCGTCCAGACTTATCGGCAGCTGTAGATCACGGAAAAACTTCGCCAGTTTCTCTATCTCCGACTCACCAAGCAACCGCTCCTGCACTATCGCACAAAAGGACGCCGCTTCCCCGTAAATTAAAGGTTCCTCTGCGTAAGGCACCAGCTTTTGGGCCATGTAGTGGGCAATACGACCCGGCATTGGTGTCCCGGCCAGCGTTATTATTAATCCTGCCTGCAAAATTATTGCCTCCACCGCTGAACTCAATCTCTCCGTCATCTCTCCCTTCTTGACATCAGCGATCGCTCCCCGCCCCCGCTCATAAAAAAAACTTCGCAGCTTCTCACTTGATTCTCGTGCCATTTTTCTACCAAAATGCTCCCCCTCACGCTTTAAAAACCTGGTAACCGAATAAGCTCCCGCCATACCGGCGGCCAGGTAACGGCTGGAAGCAAGTCCCGCCGCCTTGTGATCCAGCAGCAGTAAGTTCGGACACACTTCCAGCGACAACTGCTCTACAAAGTCACCGTCCTCTGTGTACAGGTGCACATGATTTGTGAAGGCAGCCGGGGAACTTGGAACTGTCGGTATGGTTACAACCGCACAGCCGCTGCGCTCACCAACAAACTTAGCCACGTCCATTGTCGTCCCCCCACCAAGACCTACTGCTATATCTGCTTTCTCGGCTTCCAACTTGTCTACCAGCCGCTCTACTTCCGGCTGACAGCACTCTCCCAGGCAAACCTCAAAACTTACCCCCAGCATGGATTTCTTCAACGCCTCCCTGATTACCTCTTCATGCCTCTCCAGGGAGGATTTGTCCGCAATTATTAACACTCTCTCCCCCAGCCCCTCCAGGTGCTCGCCTATACCTTCCAGTAGTTTGGGGCCCGATAGATAACGCTGCGGCGCAATCCTTAACATACTATACCTCCTCAGTATTTTCGCCCCCCAACTACGTCAAAGTATTTTGACGTAGTTCCGAAGCACTTAATTCAGCAGTTGCAAGCAAGATAGCTCATATCTTTCTCTATGCGTTTATTTTTGCTCAAATAGTTATTGACCCCTGCTTTGTTAAAAACGGTAGTTCTGAGGGCCGATGTGTTTCTGACGGATTTATAACGACCTCTTACCCCAGGATGGGGTTGGTTTGAGGTCGTTATACCTCGGAAGTGGCCTGGAGGGCCACGAGAATGATGTCAGAAATATATCGGTCCTCAGAACGGGGAAACCGCAAAATTATGGTAAATATCTATAACCTTTGATTAGCCCGGTTTCAGCATGGGTTTCAACAGAACAAAGTCACCAGACAATTGCTAATAGAGTTCCTTGAATCACTGTCGTTATATCAATGAAAAAACGAAAAATCAGATGTAAAACTCCGCTCATTAATAGTAACAAAAAACCAAAAAATACCACATAACTGTTACGTTCCAACCAACGCTCGGTTTCGGCTGAGGCAAAGTAACGAAAGACACTCGCACCGTCAAGCGGCGGCACCGGAATCATATTGAAGACTGCTAAAATTACATTTATTCGAGTATTAAACTGCAGTAGCAAATATAGCCCGTCAACCAGTCCAAGAAAGGGATAAAAAATTACGGTAAGCAGAATACTCGTCGTTGCCAGGGCCAGGTTGGCACCGGGGCCGGCCAGTGAGACTATCACTCTATCACGGCTTGGATAATTAAGGTTTGTCGTGTTCACCGGCACCGGTTTTGCCCAGCCGAACACGTAGCCGCCGGTCATAATCAACAGCGCCGGCAGCAGCACCGTCCCAAATAGATCCACGTGAACTAACGGATTAAGCGAAATCCGGCCCATCCTCTCGGCGGTTGGATCTCCACATCTTTTTGCCGCATAACCGTGTGCCGATTCGTGCGCACTTATCGCCAGGGCGAACACAGCGACCATCAAGAATATACTGCCCGGATCAGCCATCTTTTTTCACTTCCTCCAGCAATTCCTGGGCCTGTTGACGGGAAACCTGAGACTCCGCGTCCCCCGACAGCAGCCGGCAAATCTCGTCCAATCTCTCCTCGCCCTCCAACGTCCTCGCTTTTATTTCCACGTCTTCCTCCCTGTCCTCCCTTTCGATCGCCAGATGCCGGTCGGCAAAAACACTAACCAGGGGCAGATGAGTTATACAAATGACCTGGTGATAACGGGCGAGTTCAGACAATACCTTGCCGACACTGCGCGCTTCTTCCCCTGAAATTCCAACGTCTATTTCATCAAAGACCAGCACCGGCGTTGTATCCGCAGCGGCAAGCGCCGCCTTCACCGCCAGCAGAACCCGGGATATCTCGCCGCCGGAGATGCGACTGGCCAGCTCAGCCGGCGGTTCCGAACTGTGCGAGGAAAACAACCATTTGACCTCGTCGGCCCCCTCCGGCCCCGGCTCCACCTGCGTAACTTCAACCCGAAATTCAGCTTTTTCCAGATCCAGCACCTGCAAACGCTTGACTATCTTCTTTTCCAGCCTTTTAGCTGCTTCACCACGACACCGGGAGAGTTCTCCCGCCCGTGACCTTACTTTATCCTCCAGCTCCTCTCGGCGCTCGCCCAGCACCTTCAGCCGCTCTTCTATCTTCGCCAACTGATCAAGCTCTTCACGCAGCTCCCTGTAGTGGATAAACAGGGCTTCCGGGGCTACCTTGTATTTACGGCTTAACTCAAGCCATTTTCCCCTGCGCTTTAGTAGCTGTTCGTATTGATGCCCGGAAAAGCTTATCCCCTCACGAAATTCTCGCAAACGCTGGCGATACTCTTCTAATTTTTTATCCATCTCCGATAGCTCATCCGGCCAATCTTCCAGCTCGTTCGTCTGTTCCGTGATCGTCCTCAGGTTGTCCTGCAGCAGTTTCAAGCCGTCCGTCAGCCCCCCCTCCGCCTCCAGGCGACCAAGCGATTCGCGCACACAGCGGTCAATGTCTTCAAAATTTTCCATCTGCCTCCGCTCGTCTTCTATCTCTTGCCATTCCCCCTCAGCCGGCGAAAACTCCTCCAGCTCTTCAATTTGATACTCAAGCAGCTGTTTCTCCTTGTCCGCTTTCTCTCGTCTATTCTTTAATTTCTCTATTTTTTCTCTTACTTCCCTGTATTGCTCAAAAATCTCTTTGTATTCTTTCAGCACCTCTTCGTGGCCGCCAAATTTATCGAGCACTATTCTCGGGTAGGCCGCTGAAAATACATTCTGGTTCTCGTGCTGACCGTGAAAGTCAATCAAATCTCGACGTAACTTCTGCAGACTTTTCAACCGCACCCGCTCGCCATTCAAATAAGCGGGACTCTTACGTGAGTTTTTCAGCACCCGGCGGCAATGTATCTCCTCCGCTTTTCCTAAACCGCACGGTAAATTTAGTTCTGCTTCTGGATTAAAAAATACTGACACCACGGCTGGTTGGTCGCCGGACGGTAAAAGATCATAGTCAGCCCGAGCGCCGAGAGAGAGCCTTAAGGCTCTCAGCAAAAGTGTCTTACCCGATCCTGTCGGGCCGGTAATGACGTTTAAACCCTCCCCCAGGTCAACCTCAATTTCATCAATCAGCGCCAGGTTTTTTACCGTCACCGACTCTAACATTTGCGATTCACCAAAAATTAAATTTTTGACCCCGTCACTTTTCTACCAGCATTAAATACTCCTGGTTACCTTCTTCGCCCCTTAAAGGAGCTGGGGCCGTCTCAACTACACGCCAGCCTTTTTCTTCCCAGCCGGCACGCACTCGCTCAAGAATTTTTTGCCGCAGCGTCTCGCTCTCAATTACCCCGTCTCCAACTTCCTCCTTGTTTGCCTCAAACTGTGGTTTTACGAGAACTATCCCCGCCGGCGTCTCTGTCATAACTATTTCCAGGGGGTCGATCAACTTCAAGCTGGAGATAAAAGAGACGTCCATTACGAAAATTTGCGGTGGCGGTTGAAAATCATCGCTCTGGGCGTGGCGAAAGTTGTAACGATCCAGCCTGATAACTCGCTCATCACGCTGTAGTTTATAAGCAAGCTGACCATAACCGACGTCAACTGCATATACACGTTCAGCGCCCGCTCGCAGGAGCGCTTCCGTAAATCCGCCCGTCGATGCTCCCACATCAAGAGCCCGCTTCCCCTCTACCTTAAGCCAGCCTTCTTCCAGCACCGGCCATATCTTTTCGCCCCCCCTGCCCACCCAGGCCGGGTCGTCACTTTTTATTTTTAATTCAGCCCCCGGTTTCACTAATGATCTTTCTGATTTCACCGGTAAACCATCGGCTAATACCCTCCCCTCTTTAATCAGTCTCTCCGCTTCACTTAAATCTTTAACCAGCTCTTGTGCAACCAGTAGCTCGGTAACTTTTTCATTCTTCACTGCTGCCGAGTATCTCCCGTGTTGCCTCGGCTATCCCCTCGGGCGTCAGGCCAAAACGTTCTAAATATTGCTGCCGCGTCCCGTGAGATACTTTTCCCTCCGGTACGCCCAGTCTTTTGACCGGATAACGTTTTCCTCGCTCGTTTAAAAGTTCCAGCACCGCCGAACCAAAACCGCCCTCAAGTATCCCTTCCTCCACTGTCACCGCCGCTCCCGTTTTATCAAGCGATTTTAACAATAAATTCTCATCGAGCGGTTTAGCCCAGCGAGCGTTTATTACCTCCGCCTCCACTCCTTCAGCCGCCAGCGACTCCGCCGCTGACTGTGCCGCATCTACAAAAGGTCCGAGAACTATCAGACTCACCGCTTCTCCTTCCCGCACCAGCTCTCCTTTCCCTACCTCAATCTCTTCCAGCCCTGAAATTTCCGCCGCCTCATCAGTTTCCACAGTGGCACGCGGGTAACGAACAGCTATTGGCCCTTCATTGTAATTGACAGCCGTTTTAATAAAAGACTGAAGACTATGGTCACTGCTTGGCGCGCCGATTGCTATTCCCGGCAACGAACGCAAGAAAGCAATGTCAAATATTCCCTGGTGGGTCTCTCCATCGCCGCCAACTATACCCGCCCGGTCAAGAAAGAATTTAACCGGTAGCTCCATTAAGCAGACGTCGTGAAAGACCTGGTCGTAAGCTCTCTGCAGAAAGGATGAGTAAATACAGGCCACCGGATTCTCTCCCTCAACGGCCAGACCGGCAGCAAAAGTAACCGCGTGCTCTTCAGCAATCCCTACGTCGTAAAATCGGTCGGGATATTCGTCTGCAAAAAATACCGTCCCCGTTCCTTTCCGCATTGCGGCTGTTATGACTACCAGTTCTTCGTCTTCTTCGCCCAGGTCACGCAGGGTTTCTCCCGCCCTCTGCGACCACTTCGGCGACGACTCTTCCCTCGGTTTACCGGTTTTAATGTCGAATGGGCTAACGGCGTGATTCGCGTATTGATCCTCCGCTGCTGGCTCATATCCATGCCCTTTTTCCGTCAGCACATGCACAAACCGGGGCCCCTCAAATCTTTTGACTTTATTAAACTCCCGCACCAGCCGGTTAACGTCATGCCCGTCAACCGGACCAAAATAACGGAAACCAAACTCCTCAAACATCAGCCGCGGTATTACAAGATTTTTTAAACTCATTTCAAATCGGCGGGCCAGGGCCGTGGCCTTGCGCCCCAAACGCTCCGGTCCACGGTCAAGTATTTTTTTGACTTCATCTTTCATCTGGTCGTAGGCCGGTAGATTAATCAGCCGGTCGAAATACTCGGTAATTGCTCCCACGTTCTCCGCAATTGCCATCCCGTTATCGTTTAACACCACTATCATATCCGTTTTTTGACCACCAGCGTTGTTTAAACCTTCATACGCCATACCACCGGTGAGCGAACCGTCTCCAATTATCGCCACCACCTCACCTTCATCTCCCCGCCGGGTAAGTGCCTCCGCTATCCCCGTCGCCGCCGAAATAGAGGTAGAAGCGTGACCGGCGTTAAATATGTCGTGTTTGGATTCGGAACGTTTTAAAAATCCGCTGAGCCCCCCCGGCTTGCGAATCGTATTCAACTTCGACGCTCGCCCCGTTAACATCTTGTGTATGTAAGCCTGGTGACCAACGTCCCAGACTAACCTGTCCTTCGGCGACTCAAATACATAGTGCAGGGCCACCGTCAGCTCCACCGCTCCCAGGTTCGGACCAAAATGCCCCCCCGTTTGGGAAATGGTCTCAATCAACTTTTGACGACAGGCGGACGCCAGTTCTGCCAGTTCCTCCTCCGGCAGTTCCTGAATATCTGCCGGTGATTCAATCTCGTCAACTGAAAAATCCATCGCCACACCCTCCGTTATAAATCAGGTTCTACCCTTTAACTTTAAATTTAACCCCAACTCGCTCCCCCACTTCCCATAACCTTCATTTCTCTCTGCTTATAACAAACCTCGCCAGCTCATTTAACCTCCCACCGGCTGTTGTAACTTCGTCCAGCATCCTACACGCCTCTTCGATCAACTGCCGCGCTCGCTGCTGCGATTTTTCAACCCCGAGCAGGGCAGGATAAGTCAATTTACCGGCTCGCTCGTCCGCCCCTGGCTCCTTTCCCAGCTTCTCAAAATCAGCTGTCACGTCAAGTAAGTCGTCTTTAATTTGAAAAGCATGGCCAATTAATTCACCAAATCGCCGCAACCCTTTCAGCAACTCCTCGTTTGCACCGCCGGCGATCCCCCCCAACAACAAACTGACTGTTATAAGAGCACCGGTCTTCCAACGGTGTATTGCCTTCAACTGCTCAAGATCTGCCTCGCGGTCCGCTGCCGTTATATCCAGTATTTGACCGCCAATTAACCCCTGAACTCCAATATGCTCGGTCAGCACTTCAAGCAATCGCGCCACCGGCAGCTCTTCACCGGGCGCACTTAGATGACCGAGGACGTAAAAAGCTCGGGTTAACAACGCGTCTCCGGCCAAAATTGCTATGTCCTCACCAAATTTCTTGTGATTGGCCGGCTTGCCGCGTCTATAGTCGTCATCGTCCATCGCCGGCAAATCGTCGTGAACCAGCGAGTAGGCGTGAATCATCTCAATAAGCGCTGCCAGCCCGGCGGTAACCTCGTCATCTCGACCGGCGAGGCGCCCCGCCTCCAGGACCAGCACTCCGCGCAGCCGCTTGCCTCCGTTTAAAACACTGTAACGTACCGCCTCCGTCAATATCTGCGGCTCGTCTTCGGAAGCCGGAAGCCACTCTTCAAGCGCCTCCTCAACACGCTGCCTCTGCTCTTCGTAAAAACCTGGAAGCCGGGCGGTCATTTTATTCCGGCTCCTCTTTCGGCAGCAGCTCCACCTGCTCGCCCCCCTGGTCGTCAACTTCCTCGACCAGCAGTTCCGCTTCCTCAAGTTTCTCTTCACAATATTTGATTAACTCCGCACCTCGACTGTAGCTCTGCATTGCTTCTTCTAACGAAAGCTCGCCGCTCTCCAGCGCCGACGCCAGCTCTTCCAACTGATCCATCGCCTCTCTAAAATTTTCCGGATCCGTTTGTTCACCACTCATAAAAATCACCAATTCACTATTTTTAAGGTTTTTCGCCTTGCCCCCACAAAACTTCAGCTTAAAGCTTAAAGCCCAAAGCTAAAAGCTAAAACCGGTTTTCTTTGTTTTCGAATTAACGATTTTCTGCGCTCACCGATCACCGCTCTTCCGCCTGCTCGAATGTTCGAATGCTCGATTTTCCTTTGCGCCTTCGCGTTCCCCGCACTTGATCAACGATTTTGATCTTGACCTAAAGCTCGTCATTCCGGCCCCCGAGCCGGAATCCAGTGGCTTTGACTTTGTCCTTGATTTTACTTTCCGCCTTCGCGTCTTTGCGCCTTCGCGTTCTCCGTTTTTGACTTTACGCCTGCTCGCATGCTCGCCTGTTCGCAGGCTCGATGTTTAACGCCCCGCCCCCTGCGCCGCGCTCCTTTCACCCACTCCCCCACTCCCCCCATCGCTAATCCTCCCCCACAACAACCCCAACCTCACCATCCCACCAGCGGATTCTCAACTCTTCCCCCGCCTCTACAGCCCTTGCCTCGGTAACCAGCTCCTCCCCCCGTTCTACCACTGTATACCCACGTTTCAAAACCCGCTCTGGATTCAACGATTCCAGCTTACCCCGCTGCTGGTCCCATTCGTGCCGTTTATCCCGCAAATTTCTTCGATAATTATTATGAAACCTTTCCCGCCAGAGCTCTAACTTTTCTCGAAACGGTTTCACCCAGCCCAGCGGATCGGCAAATACCCGCTTTTCACCCATAAATTGCAGCCGCTCCCAACCCCGATCTACACGGTTACGATAACTTGTTTTCATCCGTTTTTTAAACTCGCCCAGCTCCCGCTTCAACTCTTCCAGAGAAGGGGCCACTTCTTCGCCTGCCGCCGTCGGGGTCGGCGAGCGGTGATCGGCAACAAGATCGGAGATAGTGACGTCCACCTCGTGACCAACCGCACTGATCACCGGCACCGGACAGTCAATAATCGCCCGTGCTACCTCTTCCTCGTTAAAAGCCCATAGATCTTCCGGGCTCCCACCTCCGCGCCCAACAATCATACAATCAATATCCACGACTCCGGGTAACCGTTTTATCGCCGCCGCAACCTCCGGCGCCGCTTCACGCCCGTTTACCCGGCATGGATAGAGCACTACATGCACGGCCGGACAGCGTCTTTTCAACGTATTAACTATGTCCCAGAAAGCCGCCCCGTCTCCCGATGTAACCACTCCAATTATCACCGGAAATTCAGGCAGAGCACGCTTTCTTGCCGGCGACAGCGCCCCCTCTTTCTCCAGCTGTTCCTTCAACTTTTGAAATTCGCGCTCCAGCCCCCCTTCCCCGGCTTTTGACATTTCTTCGACCACAACTTGAT
>CAZMIT010000006.1:24115-35022 GCA_964566495.1 uncultured bacterium
TCGCGCTCCAGCCCCCCTTCCCCGGCTTTTGACATTTCTTCGACCACAACTTGATAGTTCCCCCGGGGTTCATAGACATCCATCCGGCCCTCTACCACAACCTCCATACCCTCCCGCGGCTCAAATTCAAGCCGCCGGTTGGCGTAGGCAAACATTACTCCCCCCAGCCTCGCCTCACCGTCCGTTAACGAAAAATACATGTGACCCGAGGCCTCGTATTTTGTAAAATCAGCCAGTTCACCAACAACCTTTACACGACGAAAGTTTCCCCTGATTAATTTTTTGAGCTGAACTGTTATTTCTGAAACGGTAAGAACTTCGCCGGCCGTCATAATTTACGCTGACAGGCCTCCACGGTGTTACTGAGAAGACAGGCCACCGTCATCGGCCCCACACCCCCGGGCACTGGCGTGATCCAGCTTGCTTTCTTCTCGGCCTCTTCATAGTTTACGTCTCCAACCAGCTTACAATCGAGCCGGTTTATACCGGCATCAATCACTACCGCCCCTTCCTTGATTTCCTCGCTGCCGATTAACCCTGCCACTCCCGCTCCCGTCACCAGGATGTCCGCCTGCCGCGTCATTTCTGCCAGCTTTACCGTCTCCTCGTGCAGACAGAGAACTGTGGCCTCCTCAGCCAGCAACATCTGACTGAGCGGTTTCCCCACCAACCGACCCATTCCCACAATTGCCGCCACTGCTCCTCGAACCTCTACCCCTGTCTCCTCCAATAATTCCATTATTCCCTTCGGGGTCGGTGGATAAAATAATGGCTCACTACCACTTAAAAGATGTCCAAAATTAACCGGATGCAGGCCATCCACGTCTTTCTCCGGTTTTACTGCATTGATTAACTTCTGAGTC
The DNA here is from genome assembly GCA_964566495.1 of uncultured bacterium. GTDB lineage: Bacteria > T1Sed10-126 > T1Sed10-126 > T1Sed10-126 > T1Sed10-126 > T1Sed10-126. Next base: position 24,979 of record CAZMIT010000006.1, read on the forward strand.
TCAAATTTTTCTGGCACCGGGAGCTGAACAATTATCCCGTCAACTTCTTCATCCGCGTTGCAGGCCGCAATTTGACCGTAAACCTCTTCCGGGCTTGCCTCGGCCGAAAAAGAGTGCAGCGCCGTCTGAATACCTATTTTATCCGCTTTTTTACGCTTATGATCGATATAACACCTGGATGAACTATTAGAACCAATATAGATTATATCCAGTCGGGGGGTTAAATTGTGGTGGGTTATAATTTGTTGGATTTCTTTTAAACAACGATCAGACTGCTGACTTCCGTCTATTGGCCTGGCCTTAGACATTATATCGCCCCTTATAACTACTCGCGGGGCTTGACCGTAAAACGTATAGCCGTCCGCTCTTCGCCGTCAATCTCCACGTCCACAAAGGCCGGCACACAGATCAAGTCCAGGCCGTTAGAAGCTACGTAACCACGAGCTATTGCTATTGCCTTGGTCGCCTGGTTCACCGCACCTGCACCTATGCTCTGCAGCTCTACTTCTCCGTCTTCCTGCACAAATCCGGCTATTGCTCCGGCCACTGATGTGGGACTTGAATTCGATGAAACGCGTAATAACGAGGACAAGGAATTTAGCCCCTTTCTATTGGTATATTTAAACTATCAAATTCTACAAATTCGTCAATAACTGCGTTCTGGTAACTTCTCGTTCAACCGTTCAACCTTTACTGATGCACCGCTATCCTCGTCCACAGTGATAATCAATCCGTTCACAATACGTGGGCCCTTCTTCTCTACTTTAAACCTTACTGGCCGTCCCGTCAACATTCTTTCCTGTGCCAGCTCAGTTCTCACACCAATGACTGATTTTTCAGGGCCCGTCATCCCCAGGTCCGTGATGTAAGCCGTCTGGCCTTTCAATATCTTTTCGTCCGCCGTCTGCACGTGGGTATGTGTCCCCACAACCGCCGTCACCCGCCCGGCCAGATAATTTGCCATTACCAGCTTCTCGCTGGTTGCTTCAGCGTGAAAATCAACCACGGCCAGATCGTATTCAACCTCTGCCAGCAGACGATCAACCGTCTGAAATGGACAGTCTATGTTTTCCATAAACGTCCGCCCCTCAAGGTTCAGTACCAGCAGCTTCTGGCCATTCAAATGCACTACCCGGTGTCCCATACCGGGCGCATTACCTGGATAATTGGCCGGCCTTACAAGCGGCAGACTGTCCGGATTTTCCTGCAAATATTTAACAAATTTTTTCTTGGACCATATATGGTTTCCTGACGTCAAAACGTCAATCCCGTAGTCAATCAACTGACGGGCAACTTTAACGGTTAAACCAACGCCTCCCGCCGCGTTCTCCGCGTTGGCTAGAACAAAGTCCCAATCGCCACCGACGTCAAGAAAATCACGCACGGCTGAACGACCCGGACTACTTATTATATCACCCAGACATAACCATTTCATAAAAAACTTCCTCAACCAAATTCACTATTTTTTTCGCCGTTTTTGATCTTCCGATGTTATCAATTACCGCTCACGATTTATCGCCTCTCCGCAAGCCCAAGTTTTTTGCTCGCGGCGCCAGCAGCAACTTGGTAGTTGGTCAGTTGACTGGTTGGCTGGTTAGCCAGAAAAATCATACTGGTCAACTGAGTCGCACATCATTTTTTGATGGCTGCGCTAGCAGCTACTTTTCGAGACAACTCGAAAAGTGGAGGCGCAGTAGATTGACAATCAAAAAAACAAACGCTCTTGAACTTAATCCGATCAAATCCGTGCAATCCGTGGTCCAAAAATTCAGCTAAAAGCTCAAAGCCAAAAGCTGAAAGCTAATTCAAATTCATTAAGTGTTCATAACCTTGTCCATGTTCTTGAACTTGATTTTGCTCTTGACTTCCCGAACGTCATTGCGGACTTGACCCGCAATCCATCTTGAAGTTGAACTTGATTTTTGGTCTTGCGCCTTTTCGCCCCATCGCCCGCTCGCCTCTTCGCCCCCCCGGCCTCCGAGCCGGAATCCAGTGACTTTGATCTTGATTTACGCTCTTTCGCCGGTTCGCATGCTCCCAAGTTCGCCTGCTCGATGACTTACGCCCGCTCCCCTCTTCGAGAACTCCCTACTGCGCGTAATCCACAACGCGGTTCTCACGGAGCAGCGATATCTTAATTTGATCGGGATAATCAACCTTCTCCGCTATCCGTTCAGCAATGTCCCGGGCCAGTATCTCCGCCTCCGTATCATCTACCACCCGCGCATCAACTATAACCCGCATCTCACGTCCAGCCTGGATAGCAAACGATTCTTCAACACCATCAAATTCTTTCGCTGTATCTTCCAGCTTCTGCAGCCGGTTTATGAAGTTACCAAACTTCTCTTTACGCGCCCCGGGACGCTCAATCGACAGCTTGTTCGCCACATACAGTATAATTCCCTCTACAGTCTTGAAGGGCCGTTCCTCATTATGGGCAGCAATCGCGTAGATCACCGGTTTCGGCTCGCCGTGTTTCTTGGCCAGATCAGCGCCGGCTATCGCATAGGATTTGTTAGAATTCTCCCGGTCAGTCTTGCCAATCGCATGCAAAATACCAACCCGGCGGGCCATCTGCCTGTCCGCCCCTACTTCAGCAGCAAGCAGCCCGGCCAGATGAGCTACCTGTATCGAGTGGTCAAGCTGATTCTGCCCACCCTCAACAATATAATCCAGCTCACCTATTCTCTGCACCAGCTCGTCGGCGACACCCGGCACACCAACTTCACCCAGTGCCTGTTCACCTTTCTCCCAAACCTTCTCATCAAGTTCTTTCTTCGTCTTCTCATACAACTTCTCCACCCGGGCAGGCTGTATTCGTCCGTCCAGGATCAACTTCTCCAGCGTCTGACTGGCCAGTTCCCGTCGTATCGGATCAAAACAGGATATCGTTACCGCTTCCGGCGTATCGTCCACAATCAGATCAACACCGGTAACCTTCTCAAAGGCACGTATATTTCGACCGTCTCGACCGATAATACGGCCCTTCATATCGTCCGAAGGCAGCTCCACAACCTTCACCGTCGCCTCGGTCGTCTCCTCCACTGCACACCTCTGCAGAGCTCTTGCAATCACACGGCGGGCCTGTTGCTCCGCTTTGCTCTCGGCTTCCGATTTTATCTTCTTGATCTGCTGGGCCGCCTCACGCTTTGCTTCGTCAAGCAGCGAATTCCGCAACCGTTTCTCGGCCTCCTCAGCGGTAAGTCCAGAAATACGTTCCAGCTCTCTGTCCGCTTCCTTTAGTCGCTGCTGAACCGCTTCCTTCCTCTCCTCAAGCTCGTTCCGTTTGGCCTTTAATTCATTGGTCTCCTCGTAAACCTGCTCCAACTTTTCTTCCAGCTCGGACTCACGTTTTTCAAGCCTGCTCTGCCTCTTCTCTAACTTCCGCTTCTCCTCCCCCAGCTCCTCTTCTATCTCCTGCTTCCTCTCTTCAACTTCTTCCTGCCCTTCCCATATAGCTTCCTGCTTTAAATTCTCTGCCTCGCGGCGCGCTTCATCCACAATCCGGTCCGCTTCTTCTTCGGCTTTTGCATGAATTTTTTGTTCAAGGTATATCCGGGCTAAAAATCCCATTATGAAGGCTATTACAACTAAAGCTACAGCAGGCAGGAGAATATTCAATCCGGCGGGCGTCATCAGTAATTCCACTAAACCGGCACCTCCCGGGCCGATCAAGCGAAACGAGGTCTCCGGTCAGGTAATCCTAAGTAGAAATAGAGGGACACTTCTCCCCTGAACTTTATCTAATCCTCTAACCCGTTCACTACGGGGGGCTTGATTGTTATTTTCCACTTTTTGGGTTAATTTCATTTTTACCAGTAACCTGTTTCGCAATTGATCATTGAGTTTGAGTTGATTTCTTCAAAAAATAGCTTACTATCTTATTGTGGGACTGTCAACGGTATCACAATCAACCACTAATTTAATTTCCGCGAGGAGGAAAATTATGAAAAAATACCTGATCAACGCCTTCGGACGCGACCGGCCAGGACTGGTCGCAGCTATTACCCGCTGCCTCTATGAAAATCAAGCCAATCTCGGCGACCTGCAAATGACTCGCCTGGGTGGCGTATTTGCGCTACTGCTCGAGTTCTACCTCCCCCCGGAAAACGAAGCCGGGGTTAGCTCTGCACTGGAGGCGGTCGGCGAGCACCAATCGCTGGAAATAAACCTTGTCCCTGCCGCACCATACCAGAGCGATCGCGGCAAGGAAAAACCAAATCACATTATCACCCTTTATGGCGCCGACAAACCGGGCATCGTTTATGAACTAACCAGGACTCTTGGGCAGCTTGACGTTAATATCGTTAACCTTGAGACCCGGCTGGCCGAAGAGGAAGAACTTTACCTGATGGTCCTCGAAGTCCATCGGCCGGATGAACTTTCCCCGGAAAAAATGACCGAGCAACTGAAAAAAACTGCTGGGCAAATCGACACCCACTTGGAAATCCGTCCCTTCGACCCACCGGAGCTTTAACTCAACCATGGCTGTTCGCGAGATTATTACGTTACCCGACCCGATTCTCAAACAACCCGCCGAACCGGTCGAGGAGATCACACCAAAGATAAAACAGCTTTTTACCAACCTCAGCGATACTACCGATGCTTCACCCGGTTTTGCCCTCGCCGCCCCACAAATCGGCGTCCTCAAGCGTGTTATCTGCGTTGACGTCGACCAGGCCAAGCGTGACTCGCCGACCAATCATGGCAAAGTTATCCTATACAACCCTCAGGTAGAAGAAGGTAAAGACCCCGTAATCAACCGGGAAGGCTGTCTCAGCATTCCATCTTATACCGGCGATGTGCGCCGTTTTCAGGAAATTGAGGTCAGCGGCTATAACCTGGAAGGTGAGAAACTAACCCTTAACTCGCAAGGCTGGGAAGCGGTCGCCTTCCAACACGAAATTGACCACCTGGACGGTATCCTCTTCCTCGATCGCATCACCTCCATCGAGGACGACCTCTTCCACCGCAAATAACTCTAATATAGTTGGCCGGTTTGTTAGTTGGCTGGTTGGCTGGTTCGCTAGTTAGCTAGGAATATCATACTGGTCCACTGGATTTTTATCATTTTTTTTGTGCTGTCTTAACAGCACCCTGGCGAAGCATTTCACCAGGCACCGGTGGGGCGCTTTTAAATTCACTCCCTGCACCCGGCGCCCAGCGCTCCTCGCCTCTCGCACTTAAGTCATGCGGTTTTTCGCTTCTCGCCCTGTCGCTCATTCGCTCCTCGCACTTTCGCTTCTCGCACTGGCGCCCTACCTCCCCGGTATCCGACCAAAACCAACCGTCCTTTCCTCGTAATACTCCCGGTCCCGGGAAACAACAATCACCCCATAACTTCGACTGGCATGCACAAATTCACTCTCCCCCAGGTAGACACCAATATGGTCCGCTTCCTCCACCCGGTTAAACTGAAAAAATATCAGATCACCCGGCTCTAACTCCTCCGCCTCGATCTCTTCAGACCACTCGTCCAGTTCAACCACCGTGCGCGGCATCTCCGGCTCATCAAACACCCAGTTCACCAGACCGCTGCAGTCAAATCCTTCTTCCGGCCCCTCGCCGCCCCAGCGATAGGGCACACCGCGCACACCGTTAATCCGCGATCGCAACTCCTCCTCCGTCAACGGCTTCCCGGCTCGACGCTCAGGCTCCTCTACCTCCCGCACCTCAATCTCTTCCACCACTTCAAAATAACCTATCTCCTCTTCACGCAACAGCTCCTTAACTTCCCGCAGTTCTTCCGATTCAAGCACCGCTGTCCGCACTCCCGTCGTTCCACCGGGCCGCTCCTCAAGCTCCACCTCAACCCCCAGCTCTTCCATCTCTATTCGTCGCGCCTGCACATTATCTTCCTCCCGAAAAGCCCCCACCTGCAGCCGCATACCACCATACAACTCCCCACCACTTAAAAATATAACAATAAAAATAATACCAGCCGTCACCATTGAGCGCTTCATCAGATATATCCCTCCACTCTCTAAAATCGACATCTCCCCCACCAACCTAAACCAACTTCCAACACCAGTTCCCTCTCCCCTGGAGGGAGAGGGTTAGGGTGAGGGGGAAAGATGCGGTAAAAGATTCTAAAATTCGTTTGTGGGGGTTGAAACACCAAGATATGAACTGTAAACTATCCTGAGATGTTATCCGAAGAAAATATTTCCGACCTGGTGATCTATATGAAACTGCCGCGCTACATTGCCTTTGCCGACCAAGTATGCTGTCCGGAGACGCTACCAGCACGGATCAATCGTCTTTATCAACTCGGAGTCCCTGCTGTTCGCCTGCGCGTTCCTGAGGCTAGCGACAGGCAGAAGCTGGACTGGCTTCAAAAAATAAAAAAGCCGGCCGGCTCCCTGCTGCTTGTCAGCGACCGGCCCGACCTCGCCCGGCTCTCCTCTGCTGACGGCGTCCACCTAACTGCCGGCGGGCTCGATGCTTTCAGCGTCCGACGACTGCTGAACGACAGTTTTCTCGTCGGCGCCTCAACCCACAGCCTGACCGAAGTTCGCAACGCCGCTTCGCTGGGCCTCGATTACGTTATCTTCAGTCCTATCTTCCCGACTCCCAGCAAGCCTGATCTAAAGGAAAAGGACTGTCACGGGCTGGAAGGTCTACAGCAAGCGGCCGATGCGACTTCTTTGCCCGTTTATGCACTGGGCGGAATAACCGCTGAAAGAATCCCCGCCTGCCTGCAGGCCGGCGCTTATGGCGCCGCCGGCATCAGCGCTCTCTTCGCCCCCACCGACCCCACCAAAAACTGGAAAAAAATAAAATCAGCTCTTAATGAATTATAAGAACTTACGCCCACTCGCCCGCTCCCCCCATCGCCCCATCGCCATTTCACGCCACTACAAACTCTGATACTCATGCAGTCGCTGATAGGTCTCCGACGTCTCTAAAAGCTCACCGTGGGGACCAATCGCTTCAATTGTCCGATCGGCAAGCACCACTATCCTGTCGACGTGCTGCACCGTCGCCAGAGCGTGAGAAATGGTAACCAGCGTCAAATCCTTCGGCAGCTTCCCAATCGCCCGCAGAATCGCCTCCTCGGACTCGCTGTCCACGTCCGAGGTTGCCTCATCCAAAACTAGGAGGTCAGGCTCATCGACCAGCGCCCGGGCCAGCGTCACCCGCTGCGCCTGGCCGCCCGAAAGCCGCACTCCCCGCTCACCGACTCGAGTTGCAAACCCCTCCGGTAGCTCTTCTATAAATTTCAACGCCTCCGCCTGCTTCGCCGCCCGGCGGATTTCTGTTTCAGATATCGACTTCCTGCCGTAGATTATATTATCAGCTATCGTCGCGTCGAAAAGTATCGGCGCCTGAGTTACCAGGCCAAACATACGCCGGTAGGCCCGAACATCAAACTCCCGCAGGTCCTCACCGTCCAGCGTTAACCGCCCCTCGGTCGGGTCGTAAAAACGCATCAGCAGGTCTATCGTCGTTGATTTACCCGCGCCGCTGGCACCAACAAAAGCAATCCGTTCCCCACGCTCAATCTCTAAATCAAGATCGTGCAAGGCATATTCGCTGATGTTCGGATATTGAAAACTTACATCCTCAAATTTTATTGCCCGTTCAAAGACAGGCTGACGGCCGTTTGAATCCATCAGGGAGTACTGTTTCCTGGTTTCAGCAAAAATAACCTGGACCCGCTCGGCAGCTCCACGCGCCGACTGCAGGTCAGTATAGACACCGGAAACCTTACGCAACGGCTTGTAAACCCAGAAGAGCGAGACGACAAAGACAATCAGTCCGTGCGGACTGAGCACTTCCCACTTAAATATCATCAATCCGCCCAGGTAGAGCACACCGATACCGACCGCATAAATCAAAAGATGAAGTACCGACTTAAGTCCTTTGTCGGCGACAATCTTGCGCCGCCTTTTGCGATAAAACTGCTCGTTTCGCTTCTGAAAATAATCCTTTTCGTCCTCTTCAGTGCCCAGCGACTTAACCAGTTTAATGCCGGCAAAACGTTCCTGCATCAAACTCACCATATCGCCCAGCACATCCTGCGACTGGCGGCTGTATTTTTTTATCTTCTGTCCTGCTTTCGCGACAATTGCCGCACAAATAGGAATGATTATAAAAGCCGGGGCCAGTATCGGAGCGGCATAAATAGCCACAGCAACGACAAAAATTATCTCCATCGGCGACTGCGCAAGTTGGCGGATTGCCCCGTTAATCGCGGACTTTAGCCGGTTCACGTCGGAGGCTACCCGGCTCATCAAATCGCCCACGTTGCGCGTCTCAAAAAAACTCAACGGCCGGTCCATTATATCGTCATACAACTCCTGGCGGATATCCTTGGTCACCGCCAGGGCCAGCACCTTCATTGTCACCTTGTTCCCCAGTTCAGCCAAAATCTCCACGCCCAGGATGAAAAACGCAACCACCAGGACAGCCTGGAGAATCTGAAACGGGGTCCCCTCCATTACGGTAAACACGTGTCCTTCGGGCAGGTAGTAGGGAATTCGGGGCACTTCAATCGTCAGCCGGTGCTGAATGTCTCCCTCAAAAATTTCCCGGGTAACTTCATGCAGCAGGTAAAGAACCCCTCCATGGGAAAGCCCGTAAGCAAACATTGAGAAGAGGGCAAAGACCACCCAGTACCAGTAGTGCTTGAGCCGTTTCCACATCCATTTCATAAATTCCCAGGTCGATCCCATCAAATATCACCAATTATTTTCTTAAAATTTTTACTCCATTTTTTCATTTTTCACCCAAAAAAGGGACCATCATTATAGCAAAAAAATTGCCTTTATGTACTTCTCAATCCCTTCTGCCAATTTTCCTTTTTATCTTTACTGCCACACTTTTTCAGACGCCGTTAAAACATCAGCCACTTCAATTTCTTCCAGACAGCGATACCTTTTCTCCTCCAGTGGACATTCCCTCTCAAAGCAGGGACTGCATTCAACCCCCGCATAAACCACGGCCGTATGCTTACCCAGCGGCGAGGTGAGCTGCGGGCTGCTGGAACCAAAAATCCCCACCGTCGGCGTCCCCAGTCCGGCCGCCAGATGCATTAATCCCGAGTCGTTAGCGACGACCAGAGCCGCTCCGGCCAGCACATCCATACACTCGTCCAGCGATGTCTCGCCGGCCAGATTTACAGACTTTACGCTTTTGCCGGCAAGTTCAAATATTTCATCCGCCAGCCGGCGCTCCGCCTCCACCCCCAGGGCTACCACCGGCAGCTCGTGTCTCTTTACCAGCTCGTTCAAAAAACGACCGAACTTCGCCGGCGGCCAGCGTTTCGCCGGTCCATAGGCGGCTCCGGGATGAATTGCCATGTAATTTCCAGCGCCGACAATTTCTTCACCCTTCTCTTGCTCTGCCGTCATCTGTGGCGCCGGAAGCTCTTCCGGTTCTTCGATAAGTCCACCGGCCGCCCGGTAGAATAGCCTCCCGTGATGAATCTGTCGATCAGCGCCACGCATTGGCGTCGGATCGGTGAAAAGAAAACTGCGCCAGCGTGTCCCTAACCCGTAGCGGCGCGGAATTCCCGACAACCAGGCCTGAATGGCCGTTCGCCACGATTTCGGCAATACAACCAGTGCTGTATATCCTCTTTCACGAACTTCTTTCGGATAAATATAAGTTTTGCCGGGCAACTCCCAGACTCGCCTCACCGACGGCGAGCGCCGGTAGACGGAAGCCACCGAACCACGGCAGACGACGTCGACTTTACCACGTCCGTCACGCTCAGCCAGTTCCTGCAGAGCAGGCAGCGACATCACGGCGTCTCCAACCCAGTTCGGCCCCCGAACCAGTATCTTTTCTTCATTGTCTTCTCTCATCTTTACTCCATCCTCTGCCACAATTTTCATTACACATTATCTCTTTTTCAAACGGCTCTGTTGAAATCCTTTTTACTATCTAAGAGAGCAAATTAGGCTACTCGAAGGTGTTTGATGGATTTATAGCTGGCAATAGATCCTGGAGGATCTGATTATTGCCAGATATACCTCGGAGATTGACCGGAGGCCAATCAAGAATGAGTCCCAACACCTTTGAGTAGCCGTCTTCAGC
>CAZMIT010000007.1:0-33579 GCA_964566495.1 uncultured bacterium
CTTTTGGCTTTGAGCTTTAAGCTGGTTTATTCCGGCTCGGTGGCCGGAATGACGAACTAAACGGCATTTGACAGTAGCCGCTAAACAATTATGCGAAAAGACTTATATTTTCTGTTTCGGGGAGCCCCTCGAAGAAGCCCAGGGAGCGAGCATTTTCAGCCACGGTTGTATTTATCTGTGTTCGGTTGGTCACATCTTCAACTGAACTGAAGTTTTTGTTCTTTATCTCCCGAGCAATTCCTTCGGCCACAGTACCACCGAGACCGGGAATACTCACGTAAGGGGCGCGAATGGTATTTTCCTCCTCAAGACTAAACCGGAGGCCCTCGGAAGCTGTCAGGCGGGGCGGTTTCACTTGAACGCCGCGCAGATAACCCTCGCGCAAAACTTCCAGCGCCGACAGTTCGGCGGCATCCCGGCTGGTCGTCTGGTTTTGAGACTTTTTATGTTCAATAATTGCCTCAAGCTCGTCCAGCCTATCGTCCACTTTGGCGAGGGAGGTAATATGAGCAGCATCGACATAATCAGCTTTCAGGGAGAGAAAACTTGTATAAAATGCGGCCGGATGGTGAACTTTATAATAAGCAATCCGAAAGGCCATGGTTACGTAAGCTGCGGCGTGGGCCTTGGGAAACAAGTATTGAATTTTTTGACAGCTTTTTATATACCACTTTGGAACGCCGCAGGCTTTCATTTTCTGGACCTGATCCTCGTTTAGTCCCCGTCCCTTGCGAACATCTTCCATAATCTGAAAGGCAATTGACTCCGGCAGACCGTGACGAATCAACTCATTCATTATGTCGTCCCGACAGGTTATGACGGCAGTTAAATCTACTTTACCACTTTTTACGAGCTGCCGCGCATTGTTCAGCCAGACGTCTTCCCCGTGTGAAAGACCGCTGATACGAATGAGATCAGCGAAAGTGGACGGTCTTGTCTCCTCGACCATGTCCCGAACAAAGGTGGTCCCAAACTCGGGCACCCCAAGGACTCCGACTTCCATCCCCAGCTCTTGCGGCTCAAGGTCAAGCGAATCCAGGCTCGAAAAGAGTTCAAGTGTCGCCGGGTCATCAAGTGGGACCCCGACAGGATCAACGCCTGTCAGTTCCTCCAGGTGGCGCAGCTGGGTCGGATTATCGTGGCCAAGTATATCAAGCTTAACAAGCTGATCTTCCATTGCGTGGTAATCAAAATGAGTGGTTAAAAAATCAGCGTCTCGATCGTTGGCGGGATAGTTAATCGGAGTAAACTCATAAATAGAGTGATCCTCGGGAACAATTATCATACCACCGGGATGCTGGGAAGTGTTCTGTTTTATTCCCTGGACCCCTTTCATCAGCCGCTTTTTTTCGGCCATCTTTCCCCAAATATTACGTTCTTCCATGTATTTTCCAACGAAGCCGGCAGCGGTTCTGTTGCTAACCGTAGTTATTGTGCCGGCGCGAAAGATATTTTCCTTACCGAAAATTTCCTCGACGTAATTAAACATTTCCTCCTGATAGTCACCGGAAAAATTCAGGTCAATGTCAGGCACCTTGTCCCCCTCGAAACCACAAAACACCTCAAACGGGATGTTATAGCCGTCGCGAGCAAGCTCCTCCTCGCAGGCGGGACAGTCCTCAGGGGGTAGGTCAACACCTACTATATCTCCGTAATCGTCGGGGAAATCCACGTAATCACAGGCGGGGCATCGGTAGTGCGGCGGGAGGGGATTAACCTCGGTTATATCCATTAAATAAGCGGCAAAGCTGGAACCAACGGAGCCGCGAGAACCGACGAGATACCCGTCCCGATGACTTTTTTTAACCAACCAGGCAGAGACAACGTAAAGATTTTCAAATTTATTATCCAGGATAGCCTGGCGCTCTTTTTCTAACCGTTTCTCGACCAGATCGGGGAGTTCTTCGCCGTAGATTTCGCGAGCCCGACCATCGGTAGTCTGCAAAAATTCATCGCGAGCTTCATCTACTCGGGGCGGATAAAAATCCTCCGGCACCGGTTTCAACTCTTCACACCAGCCTGATACGAGTCGGGGGTTGTCAACGGCCACTTCAATTGCTTCGTCCTCGCCCAGGTAGTCAAACTCTGCAATCATTTCTTCTGTGGTGCGCAGATATACCGGGGGCTGGTTGTCAGCGTCAGAAAACTCCTGTCCGGCCTGCAGGACAGAGCGAAACTTTTCGTCCTCGGGATCCAGGAAATGAGCGTCACTGGTGCCCACCACCGGTTTACCAACCTCATCGCCCAGGCGGTAAAGTCTACGGTTAAGGTCTCGTATGTCCTCACGACTGGTGATAGAGTCGTAACTGTCTCCAACCTCAAGCATGAAACGGTTATTGTCAACCGGCTGCAGTTCTATGAAATCATAAAACTTTATCCGTTCTTTGACTTTTTCGTCGGGCTCGCCCTGGATCACACACTGGTAAATTTCTCCCTGTTCACAGGCCGAGCCAATGAGCAGGCCTTCGCGCATTTCTTCCAGTTCGCTGCGAAGAATGCGAGGCTGCTTATAGAAATGTTCCACATGACTGCGGGAGACCAGACGGTAGAGGTTTTCCAGCCCCTTCTGAGTGCGAGCAAGAATAAGGACGTGGTAGAATGGGTCCCGGTGATCGGAGTCTTTTTCCAGTTTTTTTATCGCCGCCGGGGTGGCGGGTGAAGGTAACTTCGGCTGCAGTTCTTCCAGGATCTGAAGCGTACGACGAACGTCAGACGAGGCATCAAATTGGTGTTCAACGTCCTCACGAAATCGGCTGGCAAAGACTTTGTTCAGGCCAGATTCCCCTGGTGACCAGAACCGTTCAACCAGCCGCCGGAGATGAACAACCGGTCCCGTCGGGCAATATCCCATTTTATCCAGAAAATTCCTCACAAAACTGGCTTCATATACCACCAGAGGTAGCCCGCCAACAAAATTTTCCAACTGATTAGCAACTTCCTCAGCCGGCGGGGCTTCTAAAAGATCATCTCGACTCAGGCGGGAATTATTCAACAGCTTCTCCGGCACCTGATCAACAGCGACCGAGGTCTCATAGCGTTCTTTAATTTCCCCACCTTGCACACGCACTGCCGCCACCTGAAAAACTTCTGAGATCCAGGGACTGGGCCCGGTTGTCTCGCAATCCAGGGCAATAAATTCTTCTTTAAGGGGACTGTCCGCGGCGCTGCTGGCAGCTCCGTTCAGAACAAGAGGGCGCTTGTCGTTGACCAGATAGCCCTCCATCCCGTAAATAACTTTAACGCCGTATTTTTCCGCTGCTGCCGCCGCGTCAGGAAACGAATGAACGACCCCGTGGTCAGAGATAGCAACAGCTGGCTGATCCCAAAATGCTACTCGCTCAATTAACTCTTCAACGTCAGTTAGTGCGTCGAGCTGACTCATATTGGTGTGGCAATGCAGTTCCGCACGTTTAACCGGCATTCGATCCTCCCTAATCATAGGCGGTATTTTATTGACATCATTTACAAACATCAAGTAATCCTGGCCACTACGATAATTATCCTTCTGCACCCGGCCCCGAATTTTCAGCCAGCTATCTTCCAGACCGATCAAGTTCTCCTTCTTGTCGTCCATGAAAATCATAAAGGGAAGCGAGGCGGTCCGATCCGAAATTATGCCTTTGACGAAATTCTTCTTCTTTTTAGCGGTCCGGACAAACTCCGCTTCCACAACCTGTCCCTGGATAGTCGCCGAATTTAGTTCGCCGTTAATTTCCTTTACTTCAATTGCCTCTGTTTTAATTCTTCGACCGCGAAGCACCGTTTCTTTTTCCTTCTGGGCACGCAGCTGACTACGTTGGCGCTGTTTCTTAATTCGCTCCTGCTCCTGGTCCTCAATACGCCGGGCATCAGACTCAATTTCTCCTTCAAAATCACCAAGCACAAAATCTACCGGCGGACAGTTACCCCAGCGCTCGGAGACCCAATTCTTAACGTATTCGTCCACCTGACGGTCCTCACAGACCTGGATCCAGTTGGGATAGGCGAGCTCTATCTTCAACTCGCCGTCAACCAGGGACGGCCGGGCATATTCCAGGGCTGAGCGCAGCACGGGGGAAAGTTCCAGTATATTGCTTTTCAACGCTTCCCAATTTTCTTCCAACCAGGCGTCAAGTGAGCCTCCGGGTTCGCCACAAGGCAAAGTCAAAACGCTTATTTCATTCAAGCCATCGACCCGGTTTTTACAAACTGTTTTCAGGCAGTTATCCAGATCAGACGGATGGCGTTTGCCGTTGACGGCAAATCGAAACTCCCAGCAGGAATTTTTCGGATCGACACATAAACTTGTTTGCTCAGCCGCCTGAATAAACTGTTCAACCTCTTCGCTGCAATGCCCCGCTTCTTTCAACAGCTCAAGCAATTTTCGCGGCTCAAGCTTTAGTTGATATCGTTTACTATTCACCTTTACCCCTCAGCTCCTTAAATCGCTCAATAATTTTTTCCAATGGGACTTCTTCGGTTTCTGCCCTGTTTCTTATCAACATCTCAACCGCGTTGTTTTCAAGTGAGCGGCCAAGTGTGAGCCGGTAGGGTATCCCGATAAGTTCAGAATCATTAAATTTTACCCCGGCACTAACATCACGGTCATCGACCAGGACTTCGTAGCCGAGCTTTGAAAAGTTCTTAGCGAGACGTTGAGCAACTTCGCGCTGACGCTTGTCCTGCCAGCTTATTGGTAAGATATAAAGATCAAAGGGAGAGATGGATTCCGGCCAAATTATCCCCTGTTCATCGTGTGATTGTTCGATAGCAGCAGCAATTATGCGACTGGTTCCAATCCCGTAGCAACCCATAATCAGCGGCTGACTGCTGCCTTCGGCCGTCGTAATTTCTGCCCCCAGCGCACTGCTATATTTGTCCCCCAGATAAAATATGTGGCCTACTTCAATGCCACGCTGCTGCTCTAACACCCCCGATTCACACTGGGGACAGCCTTCACCGGCCTGGGAAAGACGGATCTGGCACCAGCGGTCTATTTTCAGGTCACGGTCAACATTAACCCCGCAGTAGTGGTAACCGTCGCGGTTGGCCCCCGTATAGAGGTTATGACGGTTCCTGAGCGCCGGATCCGCCCAGACTTGCACCTCGTCTGAGGCTTCGGACAGATTCACTGCTCCCAGACTGCCGGGATGAGCGCCAAAAGCGTCATAAATTTCTCCCGGGCTCATCCCCTCAATTTTGGCGCCGGACTGTTCGGCAATTTTAGTTTCGTTCAAGTCATAATCGCCGGGTAAAAGAAAAGCGGTAGGACGACCGTCAATTCTGTAAACCATCGTCTTAACCTGACGTGCTGGAATAGCTTCCGGGTCCACTTCCAGCAGGTCTTCGATTGTTTCAACGCCGGGGGTGGGAAACTCTTCCAGCTCCTGCGGTTCTTCCCCAGACTCAGGAGGCGACTCAACCGGTTGTCCGGAAGCTTTCTCCCGGTTAGCTGCATAATTGCAATCAGAACAGTTCAGAACGACATCCTCGCCGGTTTCCGCGAGGACCATAAACTCGTGCGAGAGGCTACCACCTATCGCTCCGGTAGCCGCCTCCACTTGACGATAGTTAAAGCCTATTCGATCAAAAATACGCCGATAAGCCTGTTCCATCTCCCGATAAGTCTGCCGGGCACCGTCTTCATCGGCGTGAAAACTGTAGGCGTCTTTCATTTCAAACTCGCGACTGCGCATCACACCAAATCGCGGCCGAATCTCATCACGAAACTTGGTAGCTATCTGGTAAAATATCAGGGGACAGTCACGGTAGGAATCGACCTCGTCCGCCACCAGGTCGGTTATTACCTCCTCGTGGGTGGGGCCAAGCCCATATTCCGTCTCCTTCCGGTCTTTAAAACGCATCATTTCAGGTCCGTAAACCGCCCAGCGATTTGTTCGTTCCCAGAGTTCACGGGGCTGCATGATTGGAAGCCGGACCTCCATCGCCCCGGCGCGGTTCATCTCTTCGCGGACAATGTTGTTGACCTTGCGCTGAACTCGACGAGCCAGCGGCAACATGCTGTAGACACCACTACTCAACTTTCTAATCATACCCGCTCGAATCATCAGCTTGTGACTTACAACCTCGGCATCAGCGGGGTCTTCTTTGCGGGTGGGTAGGTAGTAATCGGAGAGGAAAATCATAGACATGAGTCGCAACTCCTTCTAAAAATCAATGTAAATGTTTAGCGCCTTCACTGTCATTCTTGGAACGAATGATGTCCCGGCAGCAACGACCGTGAGGTCTTGACCGTCATTCCCGTGGAAACGGGAATCCAGCGGCTTTGAATTTACAACAGTTTAAAGTCGTGATCAAAAGTCAACGTCAAAGCCACTGGATTGCCCGGTCAAGCCGGGCAATGACGACCGGAATTCATCTTGGGCTTTTGGTCGTCCCGGTTAAGATGTTGAACGGTAACCGGGAACAACGAATAATGGATTGCGGATCGGAGTCCGCAATGACGTTCAATCCCACAACACCCCGGGGCCGATAAACGGTTACAAATCAATAAGGCACATCCTACAAATAAATTATACGCTTTTGTAGTCAGGGGGAAAGATATTTTATTTTGCCCGTTAACATGGCCTTTTTTTGTTATCAATAAGATTAACTTTTTTACAGGTTCACTCCTGCATTGCTTCTATTTCTTCCATCAAGGCATCGACCATCTGCGACTGATCAACCCGTCTGAGAACCTTGCCATTACGAAACAGCAGACCCTCCCCCTCCCCGCCGGCTATCCCGAGATCAGCTTCACGCGCCTCCCCGGGACCGTTTACCACACAACCCATAATTGCAACCCGAATGGCGAGGTCGGAACCGGCAAGTCGTTCTTTCACTTCCGCCGCCACGGATTCCAGGTCATAACTAAGCCGCCCGCAAGTGGGACAGGTAATAATTTCAGGTCGAGTTTGGCGGCGACCACTGGCCTGCAATATGTTATAAGCAACTTCAATTTCTCGAACTGGATCACCGGTTAGCGAGACGCGAATTGTATCTCCGATACCTTCCCCAAGAAGTCCACCCAGTCCGACGGCCGTTTTCACTGCCCCGTCAGGATACCCTCCGGCCTCAGTCACCCCCAGGTGCAGAGGACAGTCACTTTCTTCTGAAAAACGCCGGTTGGCAGCAACAACCGTGGGAACCTGACTGGACTTCAGCGAAACAACCGTGTTGTAGTAATCCAGCCGCTGACAAAATTTCACATATTTTAAAGCACTTTCCACCAGGGCATCCGCGCAGGGGGTCTCATATTTATCCCTTATTTCCGGGGCCAGCGAACCGGCGTTGACACCAATTCGCATCGCTACTCCCTCCTGTGCGCAAGCCTCTACCACTTCTTTTACCGGCTCTTTTCCACCAATATTTCCCGGATTTATACGAATCTTGTCGACCCCCGCGGCCACGGCCTGCAGAGCCAATTCGTGCTGAAAATGAATGTCAGCAACGAGCGGAACTTGGATTTGAGATTTAATTGTTCCCAGCCGCGCCGCCGCTTCCTGATCCGGAACTGCGACGCGCACCAGTTCACAGCCGGCCGCTTCCAGGTCGGTAATTTGTGCTACGGTGGCCGAAACATTTTGGGTCGGCGTGTTGGTCATCGATTGGACAACAACGGGGTTTTTAGCACCGATAGTGAGCGCTCCCACCTGAACCGGTCGGGTCTGCTTGCGGGGCGTCAAATCGGACAATTTATTCACCCGAACACAAGCTCAGAAAGACGGGAAAAGAGGCGATTGACAAAATCTATGCGCGCGATATCAAAAAAGGTCACCATTATCAGCAGGGCTAACAAAAGAGCCAGCCCGATCTGATTGGCAAGATCAAACGCTTTTGCCGGTAGTTTGTAGCCAACCAGTTCCGGTAGAGAAAGCAGAATATGCCCCCCATCAAGCACGGGCACAGGTAAAATATTGATAACGCCAAGATTTATGGAAAGAAAAGCGGTAAAATTAATCAAAGGCCAGAAACCAATCGTAGCAATGTGCCCGGTGACGCCTATTATGCCTACCGGTCCGGCCAGGCCATCAGGGGAAAGCCGGCGCGTTATAAGGCCCCAAATTCCTCGAAACAGAAGTTGAACGGCGTTTTTGGTCTCGCGCAGGGCAAAATTCATAGACTCTAAAAATCCATAGGTGGTGTGAGGCACCGGGGGCTCCCATTGAAATTTTCGTGCCCAGTCGTAAAAATCTTCGTCGGCTTCCGGAACGTTGAGAGTCCTCATCAGCTGCTCGCCTTGACGCTCCAGAACTATCTCCACCTCGCCGCGATTTCTTGTTAGCAGGTGAGAAAAATGCTGAAAGGACCGAACTTCGGTCCCGGCAATTTTTACAAAACGATCACCACGTTCAAAATTCTTATCTCGCAGAATACTTTCCTGGCCCAGTTTCTCTATCTCGGGGGGAAGATAAGGAGAAATTCCAACCACGTGTGTAGGTTGAAATATACTCCTGTCCTCAAGCCGGTGGGGCTCCAGTACAACCATTTTTTTCTCGCCGTCACGGCGGATCAAAAACCGTCGCTCTTCGTCGCCCAGAAGGCTGTTGTGAACATTAATGTCCTGAAACCGTTCAATCGGTCTTTCGTTCAGGGCCAGCACCTCGTCGCCAATCTGCAACTCACCATAGGCGGGCATATCTTCGTTTATAAAGCCTATCCTGGGCGGCAGAATCTCCTCCCCCTGAACCATTCCGTAAGGAACATAGAGGAGAAACCCAAGCAATATGTTACAGATCACCCCGGCGACAAGTACCGACATGCGACGGAGCACCGGTTGATTTGAAAAAGCCCGGGGGTTATCCGTTTCCTCGGTTATATCCTCACCGGCCAGTTTTACATAGCCACCCAGGGGGACCACACAAATACGGTATTCAGTTTCCCCGGGGGCATAAGAAAACAGAGGCGGCCCCATTCCCAGGGCGAAAGCTTCCACCTCAACTCCATTAAGCCGGGCCAGCAGAAAATGTCCCCCCTCGTGTACAAAAACAACAAGTCCAAAAACAAATATAAAACCCAGCGCTGCGATTAAATAATAAAACATATCTGTCTATCTTCCTCAGAACTTTTTAAGCTGATTTTGAAAATTTTCAAGGTTAATACTATCACATATTCTTTAAAATTTGCGTGGCCTGCTGGCGGGCCTGCCTATCCACAGCAAGTACGGTATCCAGGTCCGTCAACTCGACTGACTCGTGTGTCTGCAAACATTGTTCAACCACTCGGGGAATATCCAGAAAAGATATTTTTCCTCTAATAAAACCATCAACCGCCACTTCGTTGGCGGCGTTCAAAACCGCCGGATAACTATCCCCATTTTCCAACGCCTCACAGGCGAGCCGGTAAGCTGAAAACTTATCGCTATCAATTGGTTCAAAATCCCAGGAAAATCCCTCGCTAAAATCTATTGGTTCAATTACCGCGGCAGAGCGGCGGGGATAAAAAAGAGCATATTGTATGGGCAGCTTCATATCGGGCACCGAACACTGGGCGATGATCGAGTTGTCCACGAACTCCACCAGCCCGTGCACGGTCGACTGCGGATGAACAAAAGCATCTACCTGGTCAGCCGAAAGCTCAAAAAGACGACAGGCTTCTATAACCTCCAGCCCCTTGTTCATCATCGTCGCCGAATCAATTGTAATCTTGCTTCCCATCTCCCAGTTCGGATGGTCGAAGGCAGCAGCCGGGGTCACCTGCTCTAATTTCGAGCGGGGCGTCCGTAAAAATGGCCCGCCTGAGGCAGTTATTATCAAGCGTGAAATTTCCTCATAATCCTCGCCGCGCAGGGCCTGAAACAAGGCGCTGTGTTCACTGTCCACCGGCAACAGTCTTGCTCCAGAGCCTTGCTCAATGTCCTTTATCAACTGACCCGCCGCCGCCAGTACCTCTTTGTTGGCCAGCGCCACGTCCACGTTCGACTTCAAAGCCTCAAGGCAGGGACGAAGCCCCGCCGTTCCCACAACTGCAAGAACCAGCAAATCTAAGTTCAAGTCTAACACATCAGTAAGAACTCGGGGGCCATACTGCCAATCGTCGTTCCCCTTTCCCTCCAGCTCCTTTGCTGTTACACCGACTACTTGCGGCGAGAACTCCTCAGCTTGAGCCTGTATTTGTTCCAGAGAAGAGTGCGTTGTCAGTGCTACAACGTCAAACTGTTCGGGGAACTGACGTATAACTTCAAGCGTCTGGGTCCCGATTGAACCGGTAGAGCCAAGCACCGCTACACTGCGTCGACTCATCTGGAAATTGCCTCAATCACTCGGATTATTACGTAAAAACAGACAGTATTCATCAGCAGTGCATCAACCCGATCAAGAATTCCACCATGGCCCGGCAAATAATTGGCCAGATCGTCCAGATCGCGACGGCGCTTTAAGCCCGAGACCATCAGGTCGCCCACCGGCCCGACAACGCCAACCAAAAGGCCAGCGGACAGGCCCCAGTAAAAATCGAGCGGCCAGAGCTTGTAGTAGGAGAACAGTGCGAAAACAACTACGGTTGCCAGAAGCCCACTAAAAAAGCCCCCCCAGGATTTGTTAGGACTGACCGGTCCTGAAAAATTTGTGCCCAGTCGGAGAGCCATACCGCAGTAATAAGCACAACTATCCTGGACAATTGTCGCCAGCAAAAGCCCCAATACGGTGAGAACACCATATTTAAAACGCAACCGGAACAAGAAAGCCACGGGGAGCGCAAGCCAGATAAGTCCGGCAGCCACAGCTATAGGATACCCGGCCATTTTTACATCAGTGCGCAGCAGCATAGGAACAGCAGCCAGCATTGGTAGAAGCGGCAGTAAAAAATAAAACTCGAGGGCCGCTATAAAAGCGCCCGGTAATATTAGCAGGGCTAAAATTGCCGGGGGACAGTCATTTAGTTTCGCCCAGTCAGCCAGCGCCAGGGCCAGAGCCACGATAAGAAATACAAACCAGGTCAGGGAATGATGCCAGAGCGACAAAAAGGCTATGAGACCAACAACAAGTCCACTAATCAGCCGTTTAATCAAGATACATCGCCCCCCTCCTTGTCGGGGCGCGAACCAAACCTTCGATGCCGCCCGGTGAATTCCTCGATTGCTTGCAGATAATCCAACTTACCAAATTCAGGCCAGAACTTCTCAGAAAAATAAAGTTCGGTGTAAGCCAACTGCCAGAGGAGAAAGTTAGAAATTCTTTTCTCACCACTCGTCCTGATCAACAGATCCGGATCAGGAAGTCCGGCAGTATCAAGGTGTTCTTCAATTGTTTGAGCGTTGATATTTTCAGGGGAAATTTTACCTGCAGAAACTGCTTCCGCTATTTTTTTAGTCGCCCGAATTATCTCGTCGCGACCGCCGTAATTAAGAGCCACGTTAAGCGTATATGTCCCGCCGTCTGCAGTCCGGCGTCGCGCCACGTCTAAGTTTTCCCGGACACTATCAGGAAATTCTTTCAGTTCACCTATAGTTTGAAATTTTATATCGTTTTCCACCAGCTTATCAATTTCACGGCTGATAAACTCCTTCAGTAGGCTGAATAGAGTTTTAATCTCGCGGCGTGGACGGCTCCAGTTTTCGGTGCTGAAAGCAAACAAGGTGAGTGTGTTTAAATTTTCAACATCAGCGCTGATTTCTACTATATCTCTGACCCGCTCGACTCCCTTGCGGTGACCACGGGTAAAATTAAAGCCCCTTTTTTTGGCCCAGCGACCGTTTCCATCCATAATAATTGCCACGTGCCGGGGCAACTGATTTTTCTTATTCAGACGTTCAATTGTCTCCCCGAGGGAGCCGGACCCCGAACCCATTCTTAAAAGGACATGATCTCTTCTGTCTTTTTCTCGAGCATGTCCTCCAGGTATCCTTCATATTTGTCAATTATTTCCTGGATTTTTTCCCGCGCTCTATGGGCGTCATCTTCCGATATCTCGCCCTCCGACTCCAGCAGGTCAATCTCATCACGAGCCTCGCGACGAATTTTTCGTAGCGTTATCTTGCCCTCCTCAACATATTCCTTAACCACATCACATAGCTCCTCCCGCCTCTCTCCGGTCAAATCAGGCATATTAATCCTGATTATATTACCGTCGTTATTGGGAGTCAATCCGAGGTTTGACTCCAGAATTCCTTTTTCTATGTCCTCGAGCGATCCCTTATCATAGGGCTGGATAACAACCTGCTTGGCGTCAGGAATTTGTATCTTGGCAAGTTGATTTAAAGGCGTCGGACTGCCATAGTAATCAACCGTAATACCTTCAAACATATCCGGGGTAGCTCTGCCTGTGCGCACAGTGTTAAAATCCTTTTTTACCGCGCGAACAGCTTTTTTCATCTTCTCCTTGGTTTCTCTGTATACCGAGTCAAGCATTTTTATCCTCTCCCTCAATAAGTGTGCCTACCTTTTCACCCTTGACGACCGCCGTTAAATTACCACTTTTTTTCAAGTTAAATACGATGACGGGCAGATCGTTGTCGCGACAGAGCGAAGTAGCTGTTAAATCCATCACACGTAGATTTTTGTTGACCGTCTCCATGTAAGAAAGACGGCGATAGAATTTAGCATCAGAATGCTGCTCGGGATCACGGTCGTAAACACCGTCAACTCGCGTCGCCTTCAGAAGGACCTCCGAGTCTGTCTCCAGGGCCCTGAGCACTCCGGCTGTATCGGTTGTAAAATATGGGTGCCCCGTGCCGGCGGTCACGATGTTAATCCCACCGGACTCCAGGTTATCAATCGCCCGGTTGCTGGAAAAAACTTCGGCAATTGACTCGATCTTAAGGGCACTGAACAGCTTAACCTGGCAGCCTCTTGCCTTCAGTGCTTCGGCGAGAGCTATGCCGTTTAAAACTGTAGCCATCATTCCCATCTGATCGCCACTCACCCGGTCAATGCCATGTGCCACCCCGGAGAGGCCACGAAATATGTTGCCACCACCGGGCACAATAGTCAATTCAACGCCGGCTTGACTCAGCGCGGCGATCTGTTCACTTATACCAGCGAGCACATCATGGTCAATCCCATGTTCTTTTGCGCCCTGTAATATCTCACCGCTTAGCTTCAGCGTTAATCGCTCAAACCGGTGAGTAGTAGCGTCAGAATCAGCCAATCTCGTCAGCTACCTCTTCGGCAAAATCTTCCTCTTCGACCTCTATACCCTCGCCGACTTCATAGCGTTCGAACCGCCGAATTTCAATATTTTCATCAAACTCGGCTATCGTTTCGTCTAACAGATCAGAAATTGTTTTGTCCGCGTCATCGATGTAGGGCTGGTCGAGCAGAACCTGCTGCTGAAAGAATTGTTTCTCCAGCTTTCCTTCCATAATCTGTTCCTGAACATGCTCCGGCTTCCCTTCGAGCTCGTCACTCATCTGCTCAGCAATTATATCTTTCTCAGCCTCCAGTTTCTCCTCAGGCACATCCTCGCGAGCGACATAAGTAGGGCCCTGGGCGGCTATTTGCATTGCCAGCTCAGTAGCAAATTCCTGGAAATTATCGTTTTTAGCGACAAAATCCGTCTCCGAGTTTACTTCAACAATCACACCAATATTCCCGTTGAAGTGGACGTAAGAGCCGATAGTGCCCTCAGCGGTAAGACCGCCTTTGGCCTGGGCTTCCTCTAGACCTCGCTTGCGCAGAAGGTCCATCGCCTCATCAATGTCCCCGTCAGTGTCTTTAAGCGCCTGCTTGCAGTCCATTATGCCGGCGCCGGTCTGGTCGCGCAGTTCCTTTACCTCAGTTGCTGATATACTCAATGTGCTTCACTCCTTCTTGGTAATTCTGGTTATTTTACTCTGAAGTTGTCGCCTCAGCGGCGGCAACTGTCTCTTTTTGTTCGTCAGTCTCTTCTGCCTCAGCCGATTCATCGACGGGCTCTTCTTCCTGAGATTCTTCGGCACGCTCCGTTTCCTCTTGCTCCGGCTCAACTCCCGCCTCCGGATCAGTTATTGCGTCAGCAGCGGTCTCGAGTTCAGGCTCATCACCCGGCTCAATAATTTCCGCTCCCTTAGCAATTTCTTCCTCGTCCAGTTCTTCGGCCTGGAGCGCCGCCTTTTCCTCGGCCAATCTTTTTTCACGTATCTCACGACCTTCTATGACAGCGTCAGCCATCAATTCACTGTATAAGCCGAGCGCCCGAATAGCGTCGTCGTTACCCGGTATACCATAGTCCGACAGGTCAGGATCACAGTTAGTGTCCAGGATTCCAATTACCGGTATATCCAACTTGCGCGCCTCACGCACAGCTATTTCCTCACGAGTCATGTCCAAAACATAAATCATGTCCGGCAGATCATCCATATCTCGAATTCCTTCGAGGTTACGGTTCAAGCGCTCTTTTTCGCGTTGTTTACGGCGCGCTTCCCGGTTAGATAATCGATCCATAATATTTTCTTCTTCCATCCGCTCTAACTCTTTTAACTTGTCCACACTCTTGCGAATAGTTTTAAAGTTAGTCAGCGTACCTCCCAGCCATCGACGATTAACATAGGGCATACCACAGCGGCGAGCGTGCTCCTCAACTGAATCAGCCGCCTGGCGCTTTGTGCCGACAAATAATATCGTTTCCCCGTCAGCAATACGCTGGGTGACCATCTCGGTTACTGTCTTAACCGACTCAATAGTCTGTTCAAGATCAATTATATGAACCCCTTTGCGTTGCGTGAAGATGTAAGGCTCCATCTTGGGGTTCCAGCGGCGGGGTTGGTGGCCAAAGTGAACACCAGTTTCAAGCAGTCGTTTCATGGGTACTTCAATCATTGTAAATACCTCCAGGTGGTTATGCTTCCGCTTCCTTCTTGAAACGAACCCAGCACTCAATAGAGTCGCGGGCACCCCGTTTCAAATCCAGAAACGTGCAATTTTAAGTTAAGTTAAAAGTTAATTCGAGCTATGTATTTTAACAGAAAGATCCAAAAGAAAAAATATACTTCTCAACGGGTACAAAAAAAAGCCCCAAAGGATATGAACTAACCTTTGGGGCTCATGAGATAAAGATATAATAAATAAATGAGACACATAAGTGACCAACCGCACTAAAACCTGCGGCTTCAATATCTATTATCGAACTTTTGACAGATGACATTAGAAAATTTTTCAGGCTGGCTATCTCAAAATGGTAAAGAGCGGGCGACGGGAATCGAACCCGCACCGCCAGCTTGGGAAGCTGGAGTTCTACCATTGAACTACGCCCGCAAAAGTTCAGCTTAAAGATGAAAGTTGAAAGCTGAAAGCAAAAACCGTAAGTTCAACATCAAAAGCAGAAGTTCGGCTTAAAGATGAAAGTTGAAAGCTGAAAGCTAATTCAAATTCATTAAGTGCTTATAATCTTGTTCTTTAACTTGAGTTTGGTTTTGGTCTTGACCTTGATTACCCGCTCGTCATTCCGGCCTCCGAGCCGGAATCCAGTGACTTTGTCTTTGATTTTCGGTCTTTCGCCTCTTCGCCCCATCGCCCGCTCGCCTCTTCGAGCATCCCGGCCTCCGAGCCGGAATCCATCTTGAATTTTAAACGGTTATCGTTCAAGACTCAAAAGCTGGTTGCGGGTTTCGAGTTACGGGTTAAAACCTATAACTGAAAACTATAAACTGGAAACTGAGAACTTAAAATGGATTGCGGGTCAAGCCCGCAATGACGCTCATTGGATCAACCACAATATATTTTTAGCTATTTCTTTCGGATTTGCAAGGTAGTATTTAGCTTCACATAAATTTAGTCATGATTTAAAATTGGTGAGAACTACTCTGGCAAGTTCTAAGTAATCCTAATAGCGGGAGTTTAACAATGAATTTGTTTGCCAAAACCGGTTTCGGTTTTATTTTAGTCCTGCTTTTATCATTTTTATCTGCGGCTGGTTTCGCCGCCGAACAGCATACGGCAGTGCTAGAGGTCACAGAGATAATTAAGCAACCGGAAACTCCCACCGACACGGGCACCGTTCAAGCTATCCTTGAGTTTAAAAGTGGTCCGGACCGGGGCGACACTCACCTCTACCAGGCCCACCAGTGGGGGGAACAAAACTACGACAAAAACATCTATGACGGCACCCAGTTTCTTAGTCAGGTCGAATACAGAAATGGCGAGCGGAGCCGGGTTAGAGTTGGCGAACAACGACGTGAGGGCGGACTTTTAATTCTCTTCCTGGTTCTTTCTATTATTCTCTTCGTAATCGGACGCTGGCAGGGACTTATTGGCCTGCTTTCGGCAGTTTTAACAGCAGCTTTGCTCTTTTATCTACTTTTTCCTATAATCAGTTCTCCTGCCCTGATACTACCACTGGCCGTCTTAATCTGTCTGCTTACCGCCGGCTTCACTTTTGCTTTTGTAACCGACTTTCAGCGACCCGCCGTCCCGGCAATTATCTCCATTGTCCTGACCTTGATTATCATTTTTCCAATAACTATCTGGGGGCTCGGGTTCCTCCATCTTGACTCTACCCTTGCCCGACACAGCCGCCTGATTTTAACCTGGGTGCACAGAACACCAGGGATGCAGACTGCTGACCTCTGGCGTTTGATTGTCACCGGGATAGTTCTCAGCTCCCTGGGAGCGATCATGGACGTTATAATTGTAATTAGCTCCACTATTGATGAAATAGTTCGGGACAGCGTTTCAATTACTTTTACCGACGCCTTTTCCAGCGGTCAGAGGGTTGGCCGACAGATTCTTTCCACTATGGTCAACACGCTTGTCTTTGCCTACCTTGGCGCCCTACTGCCCCTAATGCTGGCAATAGAGGTATTTAATCTCTCCTGGCTTAGGTTTTTGAACTATCATTTTATCGGAATTGAAATTTTACGCCTCACGGTTGGTCTGTTCGGTCTTGCCCTGGTCATCCCCATAACCTCGGCCGTTTCGGCCTGGTGGTGTGGTCGTTTTGAATAAAAAGATCATTGCCGGTGCGCTGCTCTTTATCGTTTTCTACAGTGTCCAGTTGCCGGTCGAAGCAAGCAGTCCACCGCGCGGCAACTACGTCCCCGCTGACCTTGACGTGCGAGGGCATCCTTTTGTCGCCGAACTTGAGACAGAACGACGGTATTATGAAGGTCGACTGTTAAAAGAGGAGGACGAACACTGGCAGATCGAAGTCCTGACTCCCGATGAAACTATCACAACCTTCATCCCCTCCGAACGTCTTGAGCTGCCGGAAAAACTGCTGCAGGCGGGAACGCCGCTTGTTTTGCAGCGCTCCCCTGACGATCCCCAACGGTTCATCTTTATTGAATTGAATCGCAACTACCGCTACCTGCTGCTTTTGCTCTTCGGATTGCTGACCGCGATTATTGTTGGCGGCTGGCGCACTACCCGTTCTCTGCTGGGTCTGGCTGTCGGTCTTACCTACTTCTTTGCCTTTTTAATCCCCCGAATCCAGGCAGGCAGTCCAATCATACTGGAAATGACACTATTCTATTTTATTGTTGCTCTCCTCGTTTTACCGGCCGCACTTGGTTTCAACAAGAAGGCAATCTCTGCCGTCCTGACTACTGTTTGCACCGGCATCATAGCACTACTCGTCTTTTATGCTGCCGTCCACTGGCTCTCAATTTCGGGACTCAGTGAAGAAGTCACTCACGTCCTGGACTATGCCCGCCGCTATTTCCCTCATCGTCTCGCCGATATTAATCTTTTCACTCTCGTCGTTGGGGGCGGACTGATTGGGATCCTTGGGGTTGTTTTGGACGTTAGCGTCGACGTCACTTCTTCGGCTGCTGAAATTGCCAGCCGCCGGCCTGAACTCCCCTTCCCTGAGCTGGTGGCAAGAGTCACCACCGTCAGCCGACGGCTGCTGGGCACGATGTGTAACACCCTGCTGCTTGCTTACCTGGGCACTGACCTGCTATTACTTTTCAGCCTTTACCTGCTCCCCGAAACTTTTCGCTATCAGCTTAACCGGGAACTCATAGCCGTCTCCATCGTTCGCGGGCTCGGCGGGGCGCTCGGTTTTCTCTTCGCCGTTCCCCTGGCGATCAGCTTCTACTCCCTTCTTTTCCGCCCCTCCGCCGAGAAACCACCACCCCCGAATGATCCGCAAGCTCCGACAGTTTGAGAAAAATATGACTTGTAAAAATCATAACACGGAATGAAGTTTTGGACTCTTGCGAAACTCATTTTTGATTCGTCTCTTGCGGTAAAGTTTCGCTTCCGCTTTGCAAAGAAGTTTATTGCAAATTTTTTCTTTCTCAACTACACTTTTTTGCTAAAAGAAACAACTAATCTTTAACAGGAGATTCTGATGAATTTTTTTGAACCTGAAGTCGAAACGTATGAACCCGAGCAGCTGCGAGAATTGCAGTGCAGACGGCTCTCACACGTAGTCGACTATGTCTATGAAAACGTTCCCTTCTATCGTAAAAAATTTGAGCAGAAGGGGATTGAGCCTGAAGCTGTTAATTCTATTGAACAGATCAGCAACCTGCCTTTGACGAACAAAGAAGATTTTCGCGCCAACTATCCCTACGGGTTATTTGCCACCGACCTGGACGAGGTCGTTCGAGTCCATGCCTCCTCCGGGACAACCGGACAGCCGACAGTGGTTGGTTACACAAAAAAGGATATCAAACTCTGGTCACGAACGGCTGCACGGACCCTTGCTTGTGGTGGTGGCGGGCCGGACGATATTATCCAGGTTGCTTACGGCTACGGCCTGTTTACTGGCGGCCTGGGAATGCATTACGGGGGCGAAGAACTGGGTGCAACTGTTATTCCCATCTCCAGCGGCAACTCCCGTAAACAACTGCAACTGATTCAGGACTTTGGCACGACTCTTATCTGTTGCACCCCCACCTATGCCCTGCAGTTGCTGGAGACGGCAAGCGAGGAAGGAATTGATTTTCACGACCTCCCCCTGAAGGCCGGTTTTTTTGGCGCTGAACCGTGGTCGGACAGCATGCGCCAGTCAATCGAAAAAAGAATGGACCTGGACGCCCTTGACATTTATGGTTTGAGCGAAATCATCGGCCCCGGAGTCTCCAGCGAGTGTCTGGTCAAAGACGGTCTGCACGTCTTCGAGGATCATTTCTATCCAGAAATTATTGATCCCGAAACCGGCGAGCCACTGCCCGAGGGTGAGAAAGGCGAGCTTGTTGTCACCTGTTTCACCAAAGAAACACTTCCCTTGATCCGCTATCGAACCAGGGATATAACCCGGCTGCGGCGTGAAAAATGTGACTGCGGTCGAACTCTGGTGAAAATGGAACGAGTCAGTGGACGGACTGACGATATGCTTATCGTGCGAGGTGTCAACGTTTTTCCCTCCCAGATTGAGAGCGTTCTGCTGGATATCGAGGAAACCGAACCTCATTACCAGATTATCGTTGACCGTGAAGGAACAATGGATGAGTTAGAAATCAAAGTGGAAGTTGGCAAGGAAATTTTCTCCGACGAAGTTAAAGAACTGCAGGCGTTGAAGGATAAAATAGTCCGGGCGGTCAGCGAAACTCTCAGTTTACGGGCCAAGATTACTCTGGTTGAACCGCGGTCGCTCAAACGCCACCAGGGAAAATCACAACGAGTAATTGACCGCCGCTAATGAACCTCTCTCCCCGGTCACTCTTTTGGCCCGGCACTCCCGGAAGAATTGTTAAGAGCAACTGGCTGTTACTATTTCTGAAACCAAACGTGAGGTAGGTAGCTATGAAAGTCAAGCAAATAAGTATCTTCCTTGAAAATCGAGCCGGTCGTTTAAACAACGTGGTCAGCTATCTTGGCGAGGCAAACGTTAATATTCGGGCCCTGTCACTGGCCGACACAAGCGATTTTGGTATTCTTCGGATGATTGTTGACCAGCCCGAGAGGGCACAAAAAGTACTTGCCGATAAAGAATTTACCTATTCATTGACTGACGTAATAGCGGTTGAAGTCCCCGACAAACCTGGCGGGCTGGGCCGCGTCCTTGCCGCACTCGACCGGCAGGGAATTAATGTTGAATATATGTATGCTTTTGTTGAAAAGTCCGGCGACGCCGCCGTTATCATCTTCCGCTTCGAAGAGGTTGAGAGGGCAGCGGAAGCACTCAACAGCCAGGGCTTTAACGTCCTTTCTAACGAGGAGGTTCTCGCTCTTTAAGTTATGTTAAAAAGAAAACTATTGCTGGGGGACGAGGCTATTGCACAGGGAGCGATTGATGCCGGAATCTCTGGCGCTTACTCCTACCCCGGCACACCGTCCACCGAGATCATGGAATACGTTATGGAGAGCAATCAAGCTAAAATCAGAAACATACACCGACAGTGGAGTAGTAACGAAAAAACAGCTCTTGAAGCCGCGCTGGGAGCTGTTTATAGCGGCCGGCGGGCGCTTGTAAGTATGAAGCACGTTGGACTTAACGTTGCCGCCGATCCTTTCGTCAATTCAGCAATAACTGGCGTCAACGGTGGACTTGTGCTGGCCGTCGCCGACGACCCCTCGATGCACTCCAGCCAGAACGAGCAGGACACCCGTTTCTACGCCAAATTTGCCCGCGTTCCGCTCCTCGAACCGACTGATCAGCAGGAAGCTTACGAGCTTACCAGGCGCGCTTTTGATCTTTCTGAAAGATTTGACCTGCCGGCGATTATCCGGCTGACAACAAGACTGGCCCACTCCCGGGCTGATGTCGAGCTACTTGAACCACGCCCTGAGAACAAACTTGAACCGGTAACTGAACACAATCGTTACACGCTTATCCCCTTAAATGCCCGCCAGAACTATCGCAAACTGCTGGACAAGAGCGAGGAACTCGAGCAGTTTAGCGAAGAATCAGAACTCAACAAAATTCATGGAACCAGCGGCAGCGACCGCGGCGTTATTGCCGCCGGAATCGGTTATTCTTACTTTAAAGAATGCACCCAGTCAGAGCTTGATATTCCCTCTCTGCATGTTTCACTTTATCCAGCTCCAAAACAAAAGATACTTGAATTTGCTGATAATTTTGAAGAAATAGTTGTATTAGAAGACGGCCAGCCGTTCCTGGAAGAATTCCTTCGCGACGCCCGTGCCGAGCGCCTCGAAATTCACGGCCGCCTGGACGGCACTCTGCCTCGAGACGGCGAGCTAACTCCGGACTCCGTGGCTACCGCTTTAGAAACAGAGACGACAGCCACTTTTTCTGCTCCGGAAGATCTACCCGGTCGACCACCACGCCTCTGTCCCGGCTGCCCACACGCCGACAGCTTTGAATTTTTAAGAGAAGTACTGGAGGCTAATGACGAAGCGCGCGCTTTTTCCGACATTGGTTGTTACACTCTCGGGTTTCTCCCCCCTTACGAGGCAATCCACACCTGCGTGGACATGGGCGCCTCCATAACAATGGCAAAAGGGGCAGCCGATGCCGGTCTCCACCCGGCGCTCGCTGTTATTGGCGACTCCACTTTTACTCACTCCGGCATGACCGGACTGCTTGACGCAATTTACGAGAACTCAGCAATAACCGTGATAATCCTGGACAACGCTACTACGGCTATGACGGGTGGCCAGGATTCACTGGCCGAGATCGGGTTGGAAGATATCTGTCAGGGGCTGGGGGTTGAGGAGCAGCACCTGCACGTTTTAAAACCGCTCAGCACCGAGAAGGATAAAAATCTTGCCGTGCTAAAAGAGGAGGTGGAGCACAGGGGGGTATCGGTCTTGATTGTGCGCCGGCCCTGTGTGCAAATATGAATAAGTTAGATCTTATCCTGGCCGGCGTCGGAGGGCAGGGCATCCTGACGCTATCAACAATTCTGGGCCAAACAGCGCTGGCAGAAGGTCTGCATATAAAACAATCCGAGGTTCACGGGATGGCGCAGCGCGGTGGCGCTGTTGTCTCTCACTTCAGGTTCAACAACCAACAGCCCAACTCCAGCCTTATCCCCCGGGGAAAGGCTGATGTTATTCTATCACTGGAACCTATAGAAGGCCTTCGCTACCTGCCCTGGCTGAACAAAAACGGTATGTTTGTCAGCGCTACCTCCGAGGTGAAAAACATTCCGAATTACCCCGAGTCAAAACAGTGGAAAAAAGAAATAAATAAGCTGCCCCGAAAGCTCACTGTCGATGCCCAAAAGATTGCCAGACAGGGTAACCTGCGCAAGGGAACCAACACGGTGCTGCTGGGCGCCGCCAGCCCCTATTTAAGACTCCCTGACGAAAGCATTATCACTGCCCTAAAAGAGCAGTTTGCTGAACAGGGCGAGGAAATTGTAGAAAAGAACTTGTCGCTGTTTGAGAAGGGTCAAAAACTGGCTGCCTCTTCCCCGCATTAGAAGCGAAGAAAATAAGTGCCGGCAGCTGCGATAGAGTTTATAACTGCCGGTGGCAGAACCACCAGTCACCGTGAAGCTGACGTTTTGAGTCGCGCTCCCTCGCCTCGTCCGGATCAACCATGACGTCGTCACCGACAAACTCATTGTCCGGCCAGTTCGCTGGCAGAGTAACGTCATTTTCATCAGAAACCTGCAGAGCGTCAAGAGCACGCAGAACCTCCCCGACCCGGCGGCCAATTTCTATCGGATAAAAATCTATCAACCGGATAGTTCCCCCGGGGTCGACAATTACAGTCGCCCGCTCCGTTCTTGCTTCCTCGCTCTGATGTATAAAACCCAGCCGGCGGGCCAGTTCAGCCTCCGCGTCGGCAATCACCGGAAAGTCAAGCTCAACTTCAAACTTCTCCTCCATGTCGGCAAGCCACTCCTCGTGAGTATGCGCCTCGTCAAGGGAAAGTCCAATGAGCTTACAGTTGAAATCAGCAAAATCATCGCGGCGGTTGGCAAAAGAAATTAGTTCGCTGGTGCAGACGGGAGTATAATCCGCCGGGTGACTGAAGAGCACAAACCACTCTCCCGCGTATTCATCGGGAAGCGTAAGTTTACCGGCACTGGTTTCAACTTCAGTGCGGGGAAATTTAGAGCCGATCGTTCGTATCGGTACCTTGTCTTTAGCCATACATTACTGCCTCCCGTTTGATTTAAATGGTCAGTTTAAGCCGTGTTCAAGAAAACAGTCCCTATATTCCTGGTCAAGACCGGCAATATGTTCGGTCAGCCAGTCCTTGAGAAAATTCATAACTTCGACTGAAAGTAATAATTTATCGTCTTCAAACTTTGCCTGAAAATCCTTCACCTTCTCAACAAAACTATCGTGAACTCGCTTGTGTTCTCCCAGTCCCTCAAAATCAAACTCACGCATGTATTTTTCTTCTGTTGAAAAATGAGTGTCCGTGTACTCAATCAGCTCGTCAATGATGTTCCCCATGACCTGCTTACTTTTGCCCTCGCTCATCGCCTCGTTCAACTCGTTTATAAGCCCGACAAGCTTACGGTGCTGGGCGTCAATTTCATCGAAGCCCACGGACATTTCATCGCTCCATTCTATCAACGCCATGTCCATCACTCCTTAATTAATTTGTACTTGTTTAGCGTCGCCCCATTGAATGCCACTTATTTCGTCATCCCCCCCTTGAAGGGGAAAAGACAAAGGGGGGGTGAAAAAAATGGATTGCGGCTCGGGATCCGCAATAACGGCGCAACCGATTCAAGAGCAAGCCCAATGACCGTCTGGTCGGCTGCCCGTATTAACAAATTATTGCCGATTATCCCAACTACTTTATTATGACGAATAATTTCGAAATCACAAGAGTTTTGAAACGGATTTAAAGTTAAACCACCACTCAACTTTCGTAACTGTTTAGCGTCCCTCGGGTAATTGTGGGAACGTATGACGTCCCAGGGCTTGATCCAACGATCGTCATTGCGGGCTTGACCCGCAATCCATTTTTACGGTCTTGAACGATAACCGCTTCAAATTCAAGATGGATTCCGGCTCGGGGGCCGGGATGCTCGGAGAGGCGAGCGGGCGACGGGGCGAAGAGGCGAAAGACCGAAAATCAAAGACAAAGTCAAAGTCACTGGATTCCGGCTCGGGGGCCGGAATGACGAGCGGGCAATAAAGGTCAAGACCAAAACCAAACTCAAGTTAAAGAACAAGATTATGAGCACTTAAAGAATTTGAATTAGCTTTCAGCTTTTGGCTTTGAGCTTTAAGCTGTTTTATTCCGGCTCGCTTGCCCGGGATGACTGAACCCGGGATATTTTGCCAGGATCACGCTAAACAAGTATCAATTTTCATTAACAATTGTGACGGCTGATGACGATTAAATAAAGAGAACAGAAAACAACTGATTGGAAAGGAAGGATACGTATGAAACGGTGGAAAGCAGTTACCCTGCCCTTGATCATATTTATTATAGTCGTATTATCCAGCGCCTACGCCCAAATTGAGGAGTCTGTCCAGGAACCCCAGGTTACCGTTGATGAGATTTACGTGGAACTGGAAAATTTTCAGCTCTATGCCTTTTCAGATGGTGAATTTGTAGAGAGCTTTCCCATTTCAACAGGTTACGACACGGCACCGACCCCGACGGGTGAATTTGAAATAATAAATAAACTTGAGCATCCCTGGTATACGCCTTCGGATGAACCGGCAGTAGCGCCCGGTGATGAAGATAACCCGATTGGTACCCGCTGGATGGGGATAAATAAACCAAGCTACGGGCTCCATGGAACTACGGAACCGGATAAAATACAGGAACCGGCTTCCGACGGCTGTATTCGCCTTCTTAATGAACACGTTGAAACTCTCTATGAAATGGCGAACATCGGCACGCAAGTCATTATCCAGGATTCTTTTGAACGGGAGACAATAACACGCTTGGCCGAGCACACGCCAGAAGAGAGTAGCGAAGAGACAGAAGAGGAGCGGAATTAAAACTTCACAATTTGTTTAACTTTCACTCCCTTTGTTGCATTAACATCAATTTTCTCTGGCTTATTCAGTCGGTTACGATTTTCATCTGTAAGTCTGTTTACCAGCGGTGACAACGGCTGGGCCGTATTTTGTTCCGTCACCTGAGCGAGACAGCCGTTAGAAAGTAAAACAACCGTGGAATTTGGATAAAAGCCCACCCTTGCTAAAATTTGTTTGCAAATTGAACGGCTGAACTGGCGCTTGTTTTTAAGCAAACGCAGAAGGGCCTTGTCGGGAGTGGTGGGTCCCCGGTGGGGCCGCGGCTCCAGCAGGGCTGTATAAGCGTCAGCCACCGCCAGCACGGGGGTAAGTTGATGTTGCTCCTCGCCCTCTATCCCGCGTGGATAACCGGAACCGTCCAACCGTTCATGGTGCTGCATAATTAATTCATCCACCCCCCCGTCTTCTTCCTCTTCTTCCTCCTCTTCCTCCTCTTCCTCCTCTTCCACAAGGTCACCGGCAGCAGCTGCAACTTTCTGCGACGACCAGGTCGGATGTTTTTGCACCTCCCCCCAGCCACGGTTGGTTAGCTCGCCTTCCTTGACCCATAAAGCCTGGGGTATTTCTGTCATCCCCAGGTCCTGCAACAGCGCGGCTGTGGCAAGATCAAACATTTCCTCTTCAGAAAATTCCATCTTATCGCCCAGAAAAACTGAGAATACAAACGTATTCAAGGCGTGAGTGAGCAAAAATTCTTCTTCTGACGGTGGCTGCTGTATTAATTCGATAACGCCGGAAGCATTTTCCAGCAGTTCACCAGTTTGGCCAATCAAATTAGATAGTTCGTCCCTCTGGAGCTGGCGCTCGTAAAGGGTAGTGTTTATAATACGCTGGGCGCTGTCCGCAAGTGTCTTAAGCCGCCGATCCTGAATTTTTGGCCGACTGTAAACCTGGCGCGCGGTACGCACAGTCTGAGGATCCAACCCGGTTAAATCAGCAACGTCATATTCGTCCCCCTCCTTTAAGGCGGTCCGCAACTCCTGGTTGTCAACCCTGTGTATGGACTCCCAGTATTCCTCCGCTTCCGATTTTTCTTCTTCTCCCTGAAGCGGAGATTTTTCTGTCTCTTCTTCCGGCCCCTGCTCCTCATCTTTTTGCTCTGTCACAGCAACTTTTCTCTCCTGCAAGTCACGGGCCGAACGACCGCTCAATTCCTCGGCGGCCTCCATTATACGATTTTGTTGGCGTCGGCGTCGCTGATTAAAATCAACTAATTCCTCCGCCAATTCCGACTCAACCGGTGCCCGCTCGACTGTCTCTTCGTCAAGCTCCCTCTCCCCCTTAATAGCAGCTATCATTTTCTCGCGAACTCCGCTCTTATTAACTTCGCTTTTAACTGCCCGGGTAAGCTCCTGCGCCTCTTCTTCCAGCTCTCCCGAGGACTTTTGAGCGACTTTAAGCCGAGCCTGCAGGGTTGAGTCCCGACCGTCACGAGTCGCTACCTCCAGCAATTTTTTTGAACTACTCTCAATATCGTTCTCTGCCAGATCGCCAAGTAGCTCATTCAGCTCATCGTCGGTCATATCTCCGTTCCCCGAGTTATCTTCCCCCTGGAAAGCACGACTGATCGAGGTCTTTTTTGCGGTCTGCACAAACTTTTTAGCGCTGCCGGTCTTCTCCAGCTGCTGGTCGGTGGCCTCACTTCCAACCTCCCAGAGCCGCTGCCAGTTAGACTCCTGTTCTTCAACAAAACTGAGCGTCTTACTCACAAAGTCCTGCGACAGTGGCGCCGCCTCCAACTTCTTTCGTTTGGGCTCCTGCTCCCCTTCAATAATGGAAAGTAGCTCTGCTCGCCACTGGAGATCAGAAGTTTCAGTCGTCAATTCTTTTTTTAACGACTCCTTCTCCGAACTTACCTCACGGAACCGATTTTTTAGATCCTCCAACTGCTCTTTTACCGCCGGATCGCCCGAATACTCGCTAAGCCGGTTTATTGCGTTTGCGACTCGTCCCGCTTCAACCTCCTCTACAATATACTTGCACTCCTCATCCAGTTCTTGTTTGTCCAACCCCTCGTCTTCGTCCTGAGCCGAGTCTACTGTCGCCTGGTTTTCCTTGATAAAAGAGGTGATTGAATTGCGAATACCTTCTTTTTGGTTAAGCACGTCCAAGCTGGAGCGAAGCAATGACTCGGGAGCCGAAATTTCAAGAAACGTCTCCTCAACCTCGGAAATACTGCTCTCCAGGGCGGTCATAATTTTTTCCCGTGCTCCCGGGTCATCCACCCGATCCAGTTCATCCATAAGCTCTTCAATTTCCTGCTCCAACTCATAGGAACGATCAATAATATCGTTCATTTCCTGGGCCTCTTCGTCCTCGCCATCCACCACTGCCGACTGAGCAAGGTACTCGGCCACCTGCCGCATCTTTCGAATTGAGTTTGTTTCTTTTACGGTCTCAACAATTCGGTCGGCCGCTTCGCTAAACTGCTCGGTATCAATAACTTCAGACTCACCGGGCAACTTATCCTCTTCTTTTTCCGAGATCCAGTGTTCCTGCTCCTCGCGAACGACGAGCTTTCTTACATTGAAATTTTTAAATTGATTGATTAAATCAGAGGTGAGTATAGTATCGCCCTCGGCCAGAACCCTTCCGTCAGGGGTAAAAACTGATCTTTCTAGAATCATCCCCGGCTCAACATTTCGCAGGCGGTAAACCTGAAGGGTGGGGATTAGAACTTTGTAGTATCGCATCTGTCAGCTCCCTGGTAATTTTACATGTATCTGGATAGAACCACCTGAATAAATAATATCAAAATAATAGTGCTGTCAATAGAGAGTCCTCTATAAAACTTACAAATTTTTCATAACTCCTACAGAGTTCAGCAGAAATAAAATTTGACAACCAAATATTACTGGCTAACAGATCTCTTAATTGCTCCTCTCGAGGGAAAAATAACAGAATATATTTTGCGCTTATCTGACTATTCAAGGAAAAATTTATTGATTCTACGGTTACCACTGCTATCGACTATTAGCAGTTCAATAATTTCGCTTTCCTCGGCGGAGCGCGGCAACGAAAAGCTGAACGACTCAGTGCGTGAATCAAGCAATCCGTCCGTTGAGCGCAAACGTCTCCAGTCAGAACCATTGCAGCGATAATAGGCAGTCACAATACGACTAATATTATCGGAGGCAGTAAAGCTAACCCTACCTGCATCGTGCTCAAAATCCGAGATCACAGGCGGAGAATTATCTACTGTTACGGGACCAATAACCCGGCTGACATGTTTTGCTTCCTCCGGGGGGTTGGAGAGCCTATCCGAGACGTGAAGTTTGAACTCATAACGACCGTCCGCAAACTCCCGCGGGTCCCAGACGTATTCATTTTCTTCAGCCAGCTTATCGGGACCGGCAAGATTAATCCAATTTTGGGCGCCATAAGAACGATAGTATAAGGTATAGCTGAGCAAATCATTGTCCAGATCCACGGCCTGCCACTCCAACAGCCGCTGCCGGTCCTCCCCTTCCTGCCTGAATGCACGCATAAGTTGAGCCAACGCCTGCCCGCCACCGCGGCGCAAATCGTCACGTCTTTGCCCGTCCTCAAATAGAATTTCCTGGCGCGGATCCGGCGAAACGCTAAACTTCTCAATCCGGGGCGGCTGATTGGAGGCCCGACGGGCAATTTCAACCCGCCGCAAGACGGCGTCCCAGCGGTTAAAACGCGCTTCAAACTGGACAAAGCGTGCCGGGGGCGAAGCAATATTAAAAGGTGTCTCATCCTGCCACTCCGACCAGTCGCTCCAATTTTCTCCGGGTTTTTCCGTAATCCCGGCTCGAGTCCGATACTCTACTGTCCCCTGGTCATAGGTTTCAAATTGCCCCCACTGAGAAAGCAACTGGGCGTCAAAAATAGGCGAGAGATAAGTCGCAACCCCGGCTTCGAAAGAACGACGGCTAAAAATCACAGCGCCGTTGGCTGTGGTAAATCGACTTAACTCGCCCTCGGGTCCGGACAAAAGATTTGTGACCTGGGCCTGTTCGGTTGAAAAATAGAGCATCTCATCGCCTTGCTCGTCAATCTTATATATTTTACCCTCGCCCCCGGTGGCCAGATATACTTCGCCTTCCTCCACCAACAGATCAAAAATCGTCATCTCTTGCGATTCGGTTAGCAAGACCATCTTGTCGGGCGGCCTGAATTTAACAAGGATTGAACCCAACCGGTCGCCAAACATTTTTTCGGCCGTTTCGTTCCCATCTTCTTCCAGCAGACGGCGCAGGTCAAATTCTATCTCCTGCTGTTCTTCTAACTCCTCCCCCGCTTCCCTTTGCTCAACAGTCTCTGGACTCAACTCTTCCGCTTCCGGAATAAATTCCGGCGCTCCTATCTCTTCTCCCGGCAGCTCTTCCGGCGGTAATACTTCAACTTCTTCGACATCCACCGGTAATTCTTCCATCGGCGGTCCGTGACCTGCTTCCAGTTGCTGTAGCAACTGCTCGGGTATCTGGCTGGAAACTCCGCCCATCGCTTCTGCTAACCCCGCCCCGCCGCCGTCAGCAAATTTATTTATTCCGAGGTATAAAGCTCCGGCTTCGGACTGCATACTTCTTATTTCTCGATCCGGAAAATTATAAATCGGCTCCGGAGTTGTGTCAGCTCCACCCAGTTGCTGCCGGTATAGTGTTCCCTGATCTGTTCCAAGGTAGAGTGAATTGTCCATTTTAGTAAGACTCATTACCGCCTGATCTTTTACCTGTGCGACCACTTCAACCTGACCCGTTGCTGTCATTTGAAAAATCTTTCCGGGATCCCCGGTGCCAATATAAATTCCACCCGCCTCGTCCGGCAGCATGGTCAAGATTAAATTAGCTCCAAGCTCTTCCTTCCTTTCAATTTCATCGCCACGTCGACCATAATATATTTCACCACCGGGAGAAAAACCGGCGTATAAAAGATCATCCGAAGCCGTTAACGCCGTAAATCCAACGCCATCTCGCTCAACAATTTTTTCCGGTTTCTCCCCCTTTTCCAGCCAGTATAAAGCCGCCGGGCGCGAGGTGCCGGCAAGCATTCCGTAATCGTTTTGAGCCACTTCCCAGATCAAGTTTACAGGCAGAGTATCCCGATCAGCCAGCAATGTAGGCTTCACCCGGCCATCCAGGGTCAAACCAGTCCCTTCAAACTTACCTTCTAAAAATTCTGCTGACTGATCCAACCGCCAGAACTTTGTCGTCGCCGCCTCAAGCTCCAGACCAGAAATGCTTAAAATTGATGCAGTTAATAGCAGAATAATTATCTTCTTCATAGTTTATCTCCCTTTTTAGTTGTGAGTCCTCTCCAAAAGTCCATCATTGCCTGGCACGAAGAACGTCCCAGGACTTGACCCGGCAATCATTGTTAAAATCCCGGTTAAAATAGTTTCCGTATTTTTTCCTCCCTCATCCCTCGACGAGAGAATATTTTTGTCCCCCGACTAATCGTTTAATCCCGAAGCTTGTACTGTAAACTACGGCTTCCCAGTAATAACTTATCAAGTTGCTTCACCTGGTTTACAGAACGTGATCTAACCGTGGGAGCACCAGCTCGCTTTTCCATCAAGGGAGCCAGCAGTGAGCCGGGCACTTCTTCTAATTTTGTTCCCTCCATCTGTAATTCAACACCAGGATAGCTCAATACGACAGCCAGTTCATTCTGAGGCCGCGTTCGGCTTAACGTTTCGACAAGCTGAGTCAGCGAGCGCGGCGTCGGCAGTTCACTCACTAACCGACTTGCCGGCATGGCTGTAAACTTCAGGCTGCCTTCGATATTTTCCGGTATGGTGAATTTAAACTCTTCCACAAATTCCTCCCCCCGGTAGGGGTCAATCTTAACATAAACCGTCACTTTTTCTCCTGCCCCGAAATTATGAGGTTCAGTCCAGAGTTCTGATATGCGCGCCTCACGCTCACCGGGATAAAGTGTCATTCGTACGTCTACTTCTTCTATTTCGGGTACCTCAAACGGATTGTGCCAGAGACGCGAGATCGGCAAAAAAGCCATTGGGTCGTAAGACATCCGGGACGAATAGAGCCGTTCAAGCTCAAGGTCGGGCGCCTCTTTTAGCTCAAGTTTTAAACTCGTTTCCAGCAAGTTAACGCCCACCTGACTGAGCTTTTCCAGGGCAAAATTCCCGGCCACCAGATTTATCAACTCTGGCGACAGGTATTGATTTTGAACAACTTCTACATGATATTCCTCATGATATTGTTCAGCCGGATTCTCCACTCGCAGTCGAATCGGCAACATCTCGGCCCGGCGACCAAGCTGGCCCACAACCCCGCCCAGACGATCCTCGGTCACAGCTCCGATGAGATTACGCGCCGTGGCTATTTTAAAGGAAGACTGAAGACTTGGCATCAATGTCTGCACGCTGGCTGCAGTCATCGGAAATTCAATATTTCCTTCGCCTATGAAGGGATGACCGAAAGCAAATACATCCCCCTCGTCTACCTCGGTCACTGTACCAATTGAAGTTAAATTAAGGTCGCCTCGAACAAGCTGCACCCCCACAGCAGAACCGGCTCCAATCTCCGTCTCTGCCGCCGGCGTCATCTCGGCTGCTGCGCTGCCTCCACCGCTAATAAAATCCACCCGAACGTTCCGACGTTCAAAAAATTCTTTTACGGCTGGCAGCACTTCCTGACCAAAACCACCGGCGATCAGCGGCGACGCTACACGACTGAGCCCTGCCTCGCCAGTTGCCAGATTTTTGCTCCGCCGGGCCGCAAACAAATCTTCGGCAGGCGTTACCCCGGCTATAGCCTCCTTCTGGTAGGCCCAGGAATACCCGAGAGCCCCAATAAGTTTATTGTCAATATAGATTGGGCTGCCGCTCATTCCGGAGAGCACCTGGGTGCGCTCGATAATCGGACTTTCCGCCCGAATCAAAATTAAATCCTGACCGGGCATTATGTTTTCTAAAACTCCTAACACTTCAACGGCAAAGGTATCGGGGGCTTCCCCCTCAAACACAGTGAGTCCATAACCCTCTGCACCAACTTCCAGTTCCTCCACCGGCAGAATGTTAGACTGGCTGGCGGAAGCAGACCCGACCGGCAAAAGTAAAACAACAACTAATAGTGCTGCCTGAATTATTTTTGTTCGACCGAACATCACTTCTCCTCCAGTTCAGACGCCTGCCAGTCACCACTGGCTCCGCCTTCTTTTTCCAGTAATTTAACCGCCTTTATTTTTATCCCTTTTGTCCGCCCCTTACACATATCATAAGCTGTTAAGGCTGCCGCTGAAGCTCCGGTTAGCGCTTCCATCTCCACTCCCGTAGCATCCCGCGCGCTGGCCGTGACTTCAATTTTTAATAAATTTTCAACCGGGCGGGAGCAAATTTCTACCTGAACATGCGAGAGATTAATCGGATGAGTCAGTGGAATCAGCTCAGGCGTTTTTTTTGCCGCCTGAATACCGGCCAGCCGTATCGTCGCGAAAAGTTCCCCCTTCTCCAGTCCCTCCTCAAGTATCTCAGTCAGCTCTCCTTCCGGAAATTCCACGACTGCTCTGGCCCGGGCTCGTCGATAGCTCGTCGATTTCTCCGTTATATCCACCATACTCACCCGGCCCTCTTCATCCAAATGCGCCAAATCCGACATTTTCTGCCACCTTTCCCTTTGCATTTATAACTGTTTACCTATCCTCATCACTGTTGTTTTTTCCCTTCAGGCAGGGAACATGATTAGTGGACAGGAACCATAAATTTTACCATAGGAACTAAATTATCATAGGAAACATATCTTTCTATCAGAACCTATCGGAACCCCTGTCATTGCCCGCCTTGACCAAGCAATCCAGCACCGCCATTCGTCATTGCCCGGCTTGACCGGGCAATCCAGTACCGCCATTCGTCATTGCCCGCCTTGACCAAGCAATCCAGTACCACCATTCGTCATTGCCCGCCTTGACCAAGCAATCCAGTGACTTTGATGTTGACTTTAAACATCGTAAATTCAAAGCCACTGGATTCCCGCTTCCGCGGGAATGACAGGACGGTGGTGCGATTGGATTCACGCTTCCGCGGGAATGACAGGACGGTGGTGCGGGAGTCAAGGACAGACTTCGCAGGGATGACAACTGAAGAAGAGCGAGAAATACAATCGGTGTCGTATACCGTCATGGTCGTTAGCTCATCAGACCCAGAGTGACGTCTGCCCAAAAAGATGTTCAAACATTCTGTTATGCTAATGTACAAAAAGCCGGGCCAGCCATTTCAAAAACTTTTTGGTCCTTGCTGCAGAAGCGACCTGCCCCTCGGCCTCGGTCACAAATTGCTCAAAACCGGAGCGACATTTTTTAAGATCTTCAATTACCTCTCTTTCTCTACGCGCTTTATGTTTTTCGCCCAATTTTTCATATAACTCCGCTATTTGCCGCCGGATTCGCAAGCATTTATTGACGTGTCGATCCGGACGAGCCAGCCCGATATTTGTGGCAAACCGGTAACGTTTCAGCGCTTCCCTCAACTCACCTTTTAATTCCAGGGTATAGCCGACGTAATATTTGGACAGAATATTTTTCTCGCACATCGTGTCGGCTCGTATAAACTCGCGATAAGCCTGCTCAACATTGTCCTGGGCAAGTTGAATTTTGCCAAAATTAAGATGCTTTCGAAAACGGTAACGGTCTCTGGCTGTCCCACCGTAATTTTCTTCCAACCAGTCCTCTTCAAAAGAATCCATTACCATTTTCTCGTGATAGGAAAGAGAGCCCCGCGCCGTGGAGTGGTCACAGAGATACTGGCGCCAGAACTGCCAGAATTCCTCGCTGCGAATAGGAATTGAGCCGTCATGAGCGAGATCGCGATCGTA
Source organism: uncultured bacterium (assembly GCA_964566495.1). GTDB lineage: Bacteria > T1Sed10-126 > T1Sed10-126 > T1Sed10-126 > T1Sed10-126 > T1Sed10-126. The sequence goes on from CAZMIT010000007.1 coordinate 33,515, forward strand.
AAGAGCCCGCTTCTGCGGATCGATAAGGATATTGTAAGCCTGCTTCACCTTTTCAAATTTTTCCC